>NZ_KB890619.1:127981-200705 GCF_000373145.1 Thermus oshimai DSM 12092 | reverse complement strand
CGGCGGCCCTTCTCCTGGTCTCCGACGCCTACGCCAAGGCCCACGGGCTGAAGGCCTTAGCCCGGGTGCGGAGCCTGGCCGTGGCCGGGGTGCCCCCCAGGATCATGGGCATCGGCCCCGTGCCCGCCACGAGGAAGGCCCTGGAGCGGGCGGGGCTCCGCCTGGAGGACNTGGGGGTGATTGAGCTCAACGAGGCCTTCGCCGCCCAGGCCCTGGCGGTCTTAAGGGAGTGGGGCCTGGACCCCGAGGACGAACGGCTCAACCCCAACGGGGGGGCCATCGCCCTGGGCCACCCCTTGGGGGCCAGCGGGGCCCGCATCCTCACCACCCTGGTCCACGAGATGCAAAGGCGCAAGGCCCCCTTCGGCCTCGCCACCATGTGCATCGGCGTGGGCCAGGGCATCGCCGTGGTGGTGGAGCTACTCGCCCTTTAGCGCCCGGGCCACCTCCTCGAGGCTGGGGGGCGGGGCCTCCACCCGGACCCGGCGCGGGGCGCGCTCCTCCAGGCGTTCGGCGATGGCCTCCACCGCTTTGCGCAGGAGGCGGAGCTCTTCCAGAAGCTCCCCCCAGGGCTCCGGGGACGGGGCCCCTGGCTTCTTCCTCCCCCGCCTCGAGGGGGCGGGGGCCTCCCCCATGGCCCTGGCCAAGGCCTCCTTGGGCTTAAGGCCCTTGTCCATGAGGTCCAGGGCCACCCCCAGGACCCGGGCCTCCTCCGGGTCCACCAGGATGCGCTCCCCCTCCCGGACCTCGGAAAGGCCCTTGGCCAGGAGGTAGGCCTTGTGCATGCGCCAGAGGGTGGTGGGGTTGGTGCGATGGCCTTTGAGGAGGTTCCTTAAGGGAACGAGTCGCGGCTTCTCTGCCATTGCAAGGGCATTATAAATCAATGCGCATTGTGAAAAAGGGGGTCCGGAACGAAGGGCCCTCCTTTATTTTCACCTAGCGAAACAAGATTCTGGGTATTGACAAAAAGACCCTCTTCCCGTATGTATAGGTAGACACGGAAAAACGCCAACCCGGCTTGGCGAAGGAGGAGGCTATGAAGAGCACCCGGCGGCAGTTTCTAAAGAAGGCGGCCATCGGCGTAGCGGCCAGCAGCGCTTTTTCCCCTTTGGCCATCGCCCAGGCCCCCCGGTTCCGCTGGCGCATCCAGAGCGCCTGGGATGCAGGCACCGTGGGCTACACCCTGTTCCAGCGTTTCGCGGAGCGGGTCAAGGAGCTCACGGACGGCCAGATTGAGATCCAGCCCTTCCCCGCCGGCGCGGTGGTGGGGACCTTTGACATGTTTGACGCGGTGAAAACGGGGGTCCTGGACGGGATGCACCCCTTCACCCTCTACTGGGCCGGCCGGATGCCGGTGACCGCCTTCCTCTCCTCCTACCCGCTGGGCCTGGACCGGCCGGACCAGTGGGAGACCTGGTACTACGGCCTGGGCGGCCTGGAGCTGGCCCGAAAGGCCTACGAGGAGCAGGGCCTGGCCTACATCGGCCCCGTCCAGCACGACTACAACCTCATCCACTCCAAGAAGCCCATCAAGAGCTTTGAGGAGTTTAAGGGGGTGAAGCTCCGGGTCCCGGGAGGGATGATCGCGGAGATCTTCGCCGCGGCGGGGGCGGCCACGGTCCTCCTCCCGGGAGGGGAGGTCTACCCCGCCCTGGAGCGGGGGGTGATCGACGCCGCCGACTTCGTGGGCCCGGCGGTGAACTACAACCTGGGGTTCCACCAGGTGACGAAGTACATCATCATGGGCCCGCCGGAAACCCCCTGCATCCACCAGCCCGTGGACCTGGCGGACATCACCCTGAACCTGAACCGGTGGCGGGCGGTGCCCAAGAACCTGCAGGAGCGCTTTGAGGCCGCGGTGCACGAGTGGAGCTGGGTGCACTACGCGGGGATCCAGAAGGCCAACCTCGAGGCCTGGCCCAAGTACCGGGCGGCGGGGGTGCAGATCATCCGGCTCAGCACCGTGGACGTGCGCAAGTTCCGCCGGGTGGCCATCCCCATCTGGTTCAAGTGGGCCAAGCAGGACAAGTACGCCAAGGAGGCCTTCCAGAGCCAGCTGGAGTACATGAAGGCCCTGGGGTACGTCACGGACGCGGACCTGCGCGGTCTGAGCCTCTAGCATGGGCCCCCTGGAACGCTTCCTGGGCCTCGTGGACGCCCTGAGCCTGTGGTCTGGCCGGCTGGCCAGCTGGCTCACCCTGGGGGCGGTGCTCCTCCTGACCCTCGAGGTGGTGCGCCGCTACTTCTTCAACAGCCCCACCCTCTGGGCCCACGAGGTCACCACCTTGATGTTCGGTCTCCTTTACGTCCTCACCGGGGCCTACGCCCACCGGGAAAAGGCCCACGTGGGGGTGGACGTCTTCTACGCCCGCCTGTCCCCCAGAGGCCAGGCTCTCATCAACCTCCTGGGGTTTGCCTTCCTGACCCTGTTCGCCGGAAGCCTTACCGTGTACGGCTGGCAGTTCTTCCTGGCCTCTTGGCAAAACAAAGAGTTCTCACTGGCCAACGCCAGCCTGCCCATCTACCCCTTCAAGCTCGCCATCCCCCTGGGGGCCTTTTTGCTTTGGCTCCAGGGGTTTGCCCAGTTCCTCCGGGATCTCCAGCGCCTCATCCGGGGGGGTAAAGATGCCCATTGAGACCCTCACCTGGCTGATGTTCGGCAGCCTCTTCCTCCTGCTCCTCACCGGCTACCCCCTGGCCTTCCTCACCGGCGGCCTGGCGGTGCTCTTCATCGCGGGCCTCTGGAGCCCCGAGGCCCTCTCCCTCCTGCCCCAGCGGGTCTGGAACAACATGACCCAGTACCTCCTGGCGGCCATCCCCCTTTTCATCTTCATGGCCTCCATGCTGGAGAAATCGGGCCTCATCGAGGAGATCTTTGACGTGGCCTACAAGTGGATGGGCCGGGTGCCCGGCGGGCTGGCCGTGGCCACGGTGGCGGCCTCCACCCTCCTCGCGGCCATGGTGGGCGTGATCGGGGCGGCGGTGGTGACCATGGCCCTGGTGGCCCTGCCCGCCATGCTCCGGCGGGGCTACAGCCCCATCCTGGCCACGGGCACGGTCATGGCCGGGGGCACCCTGGGCATCCTCATCCCCCCCAGCGTCCTGGCCATCATCTACGGCCTGGTGGCCAACCAGTCCGTGGGGGAGCTCTACCTGGGTTCCGTCCTTCCCGGCCTCCTCCTCTCCGCCCTCTACATGGGGTTTTCCGTGGTCTACGCCCTCCTCTACCCCCAGGCCGCCCCCCGGATCCCCAAGGAGGAGGCCCCCACCTGGGGGGAGCGCTGGCGGGCCCTGGGCAAGATCTGGGCCCCCCTCCTCCTCATCTTTCTCGTCCTGGGCACCATCTTCCTGGGCCTCGCCGCGCCCACGGAGGCCGCGGCCGTGGGGGCCTTCGGCTCCCTCCTGGTGGCCGCCCTCCACCGCCGCCTCACCCTGGCCAACCTGCGCCTGGCCCTGGAGCAGACCGCCAAGGCCACGGCCATGGTGCTCTGGATCATCTTCGGGGCCAACGCCTTCGTGGCCTTCTACGTGGCCCAGGGCGGGGACCGGTACATCGCGGACCTCCTCCTGGGCACTGGGCTTTCCCCCTGGGGCATCCTCCTCCTGATGCAGCTCATCCTCATCGTCCTGGGGATGTTCTTGGACTGGGTGGGGATCCTCCTCCTGGCGGTGCCGGTTTTCGTGCCCATCATCCGGCAGCTGGGCTTTGACCCCCTGTGGTTCGGGGTGCTCTACCTGGTGAACATGCAGATGTCCTTCCTGAGCCCCCCCTTCGGCTACGCGCTCTTCTACGTGCGGGGGGTGGCCCCCCAGATCCCCATGGGGGTCATCTACCGGGCGGCCATCCCCTTCCTCCTCCTCCAGCTCACCGGCCTGGTCCTGGTGATGCTCTTCCCGGGGCTAGCCACCTGGCTGCCCAGCCTGGTCTATGGACGCTAGGGCGGACGTCCTGGTGGTGGGGGCGGGCCTCCTGGGGCTCTCGGCCGCCTACTTCTTGGGGAAGCGGGGCCTGGGGGTGCTCCTCCTAGACCCCAGGCCGCCCCTCACCTGCACCAGCGACAAGTCCACGGAGTGCTACCGGGTCTTCTGGCCGGGGGACGAGGCCCTGGCCCTTCTGGTGGGGCGGAGCCTCGAGCTCCTAGGGGCCTTCCCCGAGGTGCGGAAGAACCGCCGGGGCTACCTCTACGCGGGGCGTGAGGAGGCCCTCTTGGCGCTCTCTGAGGGGGCGGAGGCCACCGGCCCCTTGCGCCGCCACACCCGCCCCGAGACCTACCCCGAAGGGGCGGCCTCGGGGATGGACCTCCTGGTGGGGGAGGCCCTAAAGGCCCGCTTCCCCTACCTGCGGGCGGAGGCCGCCCTCCACGTCCGCCCCGCGGGGTGGCTGGACGCCTGGGGCCTGGGGCAGGCCCTCTGGCGGCGCGTCCGGGAGGCCGGGGGGCGGCTTCTTCCTGGGCGGGCGGTGGGCCTGGAGGTGGAGGGGGGCAGGGTGGTGGGGGTGGCCACGGAGGGCGGGGCGACCCTCCGGGCGGAGGCCGTGGTCCTGGCGGCGGGGCCTGGGCTTCCCGAACTCCTCAGAGCCCTGGGGGAGGCGGTGCCCCTAACGCGGGAGGCCCACTTCAAGGCCTGGTTCCCGGACCCCCAGGGGGCCTTCCCCAAGGAAGCCCCCCTCCTCATCCTCCAGGAGGAGGTGCGGCTTTTTGGGGAGGAGGAGGCCCCCCTCCTAGAGGGGGAGGAGGCCCTAGCCCCCTACCTAAAGGCCCTGCCCCCCGGGGCCCACGCCCGGCCCGAGGGGGAGGGGTTTCTCGCCCTCTTCAACCCCTTCCCAGAACGGGTGGAAAGGGCGGGGTGCGAGCCCACGCCCCCGCCCTTCTACCCGGAGCTCGCCCTCAGGGCCTTGGCCCGGCTCCTGCCGGGCCTGGAAGGGTACCTTAGGGCCCTGCCCAAGGCCCGGGTGGACGGGGGCCTTTACGTGCGCACCCCGGAAAACCGCCCCCTCATCGGCCCCCTAGCCCGCCCGGGGGCCTACGCCCTGGGGGCCTTTTCCGGGTTCGGGGTCATGGCCGCTTTGGGGGCGGGGGAGCTTTTGGCCAAGCACCTCCTGGGGGAGGCCCTTCCCCCGCATGCAAGGGCCTTCCACCCCGGGCGGTACCGGGACCCGGACTACCGGCCCCCGGCCGGGAGCCACCAGCTTTGAGTAAACTGGGGCTAATGCTCCGCACCCTGGGCCAGCTCCGCGTGGAGGGATGCCCCTTAGGCCGCACCAAGCCCCTCCTCCTCCTGGCCTACCTGGCCCTGGAGGGGCCCAAGCCCCGCCGCCACCTGGCGGAGCTCTTCTGGCCGGGGGTGGAAGACCCCTTGAACAACCTCTCCGTGGCCCTGAACGCCCTCCGAACCCACGGCCTGGTGGAGGGGCAGGACATCCTGAAGGCCCGGGTGCCCTGCGACGTGGAGGAGCTCCGCCGGGCCCTCAGGCAGAAGGACTTCCCCCGGGTTAGGGCCCTTTACCAGGGGGCCTTCCTGGAGGGGGCGGACGCCCACCTGGGGGAGGAGCTGGAGGAGTGGGTCTGGTCCACCCGGGAACGGATCGCCCGGGAGGTGTACCGGGCCTACCGGGAAGCGGCGGAGGGCCTAACCGCGCTGGGGCTTGGAGGGGAGGCGGCCCGGCTTTTGGAGGAGGGGCGGGGGCTTCCCGGGGTGGGCCAGGTCCTGGAAGGGGAAGAGCCGGCACCCCAAAACCCCTTGCCCGAGGAGGCGGAGGCCACCTTCTGGACCCTTTACCTTCTGGAACAGGCCGGGCTTCCCCTGGATGTGCTCCAGGACCTGGGGATCACCCTGGGCCTCGAGGCCCTGGAGGCCCTCCACGCCCGGGGCCTCTTAGGCCCTGGGGGGCGCCCCACCCTCCGGGACCTTCCCCTGCCCCCCAAGGCCCAGGCCCTGGCCCTGACCCTGGCCCGGCGGTTACCCCTGGGCCAGGCCCGGGCCCTCTACCGGTTGGGCAAGCCCCTCTGGACCGAGGAGGACCGGGCGCGCATGGGCCGGGCCCTCCTCCAGGAGGCCAAAAACCGCCTGGCCCAGGATCCCCTGGGGAGCCTCGAGGTCCTGGAAGAGGCCCCCGCCTCCCCCGAGGCCACCGCCCTAAGGGTGCGGGCCCTGGAGCGGCTGGGCCGGTACCGGGAGGCCTGGGAGGTCCTGGAGGAAGCGGGGGAAGGCCTGGCGGAGGCCCCCGTGCTCAAGGGACTTCTCCTCTTCCGCATGGGCCGGGTGGAGGAGGCCCTAGAGAGCGTGCGGAGCGTGGAAGGCCTTGGCCCCTGGGCCCAGGGGGAGGCCCTGAACCTGGAGGGGCTGGTGCGCATGGGGCAGGGGGCCTTCCGGGAAGCGGCGGACCTCTTCGCCCGGGCCGCGGTGCGCTTTTTGGCCGCGGGGGAGACGGCCCGCCAGGTGGACGCCCTGAACAACCAGGCCGTGGCCCTCTTTGAGGCCGGAGACCCGCGGGCGGAGGAGGTTTTCGCCGAGGCCCTGAAGACCGCCGAGGACCTGCCCCTTCTGCAGGGGCGCCTTCTTTTGAACCTGGGGCTCATCCGGGAACGATTGGGGCGGCTGGAGGAGGCGGAGGCCCTCTACCGGACCGCCTTGAGGCGGGCGGAGGAGGTGGGGAACCTCGAGGCCATGGGCCGGGCCTGGAACAACCTGGGGGCCTTCTTCCACCGCCAGGGGCGGAAGGAGGAGGCGGAGGCCGCCTACCGGGAGGCCCTGAGGCTGGCCCGGGAAAGCCGGGAGTGGGTCCTCACCGCCGTGGCCATGGCCAACCTGGCCGAGCTGAAGGAGGACCGGGCGGCCCTGGAAGAGGCCATCGCCCTCCTGGAGGAAGCGGGGCAGGAGAGCCTGGCCGCGAGGTATCGGAAACGCCTCCAGGGTTAAGCCTCCGTTAAGCCCCTCCGTGGTTCAATCCCTTCCAAGGAGGAGGTGTGATCATCAGCGTATGGGACTTAGAAGGCTTCTCCTGGCCCTGCCCCTGGCCCTAGCCCTGGCGGCCTGCATCCCGGGGGAACCCACGGCCACCTTGAGGCCGGGCCGGGCCCTGGTGGGGGAAGCGGTGGAGGCCATCCTCACGGGCGCTTCCGCGGAAGGGGCCCGGGTGGCGGTGGGGGGAGAGCCGGCGGAGGTGGTTTCCGCCTCAGGGGAGCGGGTCGTCTTCCGGGTGCCCGAGCTTCCGGGAGGACCCAAGCCGGTGGAGATCCAGACCTCGAGGGGCGTGGCCCGGGCCACCTTGGAGGTGCTGGGCCAGGTGGACCGGAGCCGGATTCTCCTGCGGCTCCCCCTTGGGGAAACCCCCAAGCTGCCGCCGGAGTTCCGCCTTCTGGAAACCACGCCCCTGACGGGGTGCGGCTACACCCTGGCGGTCCTGGGCTACAGCGGGGAAGCCCTGGGCCAGGCCCTGGAGGAGCTGGAGGCCCTGGACCCCGACTACAAGGCGGACCCCGAAAGCCTCTGGTCCCTCGGGGGCTGGTCCGGGGGCGAGGCCATCGGGGCACCCCAAGCCCACGCCCGCGGGCACAAAGGGCGGGGGGTGCAGGTGGCCGTGCTGGACACGGGCGTGGACGGGAGCGTGCCCCAAGGCCCGGGCTACGACTTCGTGGAGGACGACCCTACCCCCCAGGACGCCTTCCCCGGAGGGCACGGCACCCAGGCCGCGAACCTGGTGCGGGAGGTGGCCCCGGAAGCGGCAATCCTTCCCGTACGGGTCTGCGACGAAGGGGGCACCTGCCGGTCCAGCTGGGTGGTGAAGGGGGTGTGCTGGGTGGTGGAGAACGCCAAAGGCCCCACGGTGCTCAACCTGAGCCTAGGGGGGGATACCCCGGTGGGGGCCCTGAAGCTCGCCCTTCAGGCCGCCTTGGCCCAGGACATCCCCGTGGCCGCCGCCGCAGGGAACCAGGGCGCCCAAGGAAGCCCGGCCCACTACCCCGCGGCCTTTGACCTGCCGGGGCTGGTGGCGGTGGGGGCCCTCCAGGAGGACCTGAGCCCAGCCCCCTTCAGCACCCGGGGGGCCTACGTGGACCTGGCGGCCCCTGGGGCGGGCCTCCCCTGCATAGGCCCAAACGGGCCCACCACGTGCAACGGCACCTCCTTCGCCGCCCCCCTGGTGGCCGGGGCCATGGCCCTTTGGCTAGAGGCCCAGCCGGGCCTACCCCCCGCCCAGCTCCAGCAGGACCTGGAGGACTACGCCAGGCCCCTCCCCTACCCTTCCCAAGCGGTGGGCAAGGGGATGGTGGACCTTTCGCAAAAGCCCTGACCCCCCGGGGAGGCGCACCTCCCCGGGGGGATGGCGCGTTAAGGCCCTGTTAAGGGAGGGTGGTCTACCCTTCAAGGCGAGAGGCCCAGCCTCTCAAAGGAGGAAAGGTATGAGGTTGAGGACTTTACGAATCCTGTTGGCCGCTTCGGGGTTTTTGGCCTTGTCCACGCTCCTTACCGCCTGCCCCGGAGGGGGCACCCCGCCCCCTCCGGGGAACATCACCGTCACCGTGGAGGACCCGCAAGGGGTGGGCTTTGACGGCGCCTACCAGGTGGGTTCGGGGGCCTGGCAAGCCCTGAGCTTTACCGGGAACACGGCCACCTTTTCCCTGGGAAACAGCAACAAGTACGGCGTGGCCATCCGGTGCCACGGTACGGGGGGTGGCCCCGACCAGATCCACCTGATCCAGGCCACCAACGCGGAGCTCTCCAACCCCAAGGTGGCCTGCTCCGCAGCCACGGCGAGCGGGGTAAGCTTCACCGTGAACGTGGACCTCTCCGGCCTTTCCACCGCCCAGGCAGGGGACGTTGTCTTTGTGAGCGGGGGGATGAGCGGAAGCGCGACGGGCACGGTGGTCAACCCCTCCACGCCCGTGCCCGTGGCCCTCAATAGCTGGCCCGCGGGGGTGCAGGATCTGGTGGTGGCCGTGGTGGATTCTAGCTACACCTGGCGGGTGGCCAAGGTGGTGCGGGGGGTAAACGTCACGGCGAGCGGAAACGCCACGGTTACCGTGGCGGACGGCGACGTGCTCCCTCCCGGAAGCGCGACCTTCAACCTGCCCTCAGGGTTTGCCCCCACGAGCCAAAGCTACTTCGTGGGCTACCTGAGCGGGGACAACAAGGGATGGGGGTTCTTGGGCGGAGGCAACGCTTCCCCCATCCCCTACCGTCCCGTGAAGGGCTTCGCCGCGGGCGACCGGTACGTCGCCTGGGCTGTGGCCTGGGAAGGGGGAACCCGGGGTCTTTACGCCTACAAGGGCTTCGCCTCGGGGAACCCCGCGGTAACCCTTCCCAACCCCTGGCCCACGGGTAGCCTCGCCGTGGACGGCAACGCCCACCCCCAGGTGTCCGGGCTGAGCTATACGGCCCCCGACCTCAAGAGCTACCGCGTCAGCCTGGAGAGCCCCAACCTCATCTACGAAGCCCTTCTCTCCAAGGGTTGGTTGGGAAGCGCCACCTCGTACACCTTCCCGGACCTCACCGGCCTCCTGGGCTACACGCCTTACGGGAATGGGGACACGGTTCAGCTTTCCGCCACAGCCACGCTCTCCTCCCAGAACGTGCTGGCCCTGGACCCGAACGACCCCTCCGGCTTCACCGTGAACACGGAGATAAGGGAGTCCGTGGCCTGTGGGACGTACACGGTGGGGAGCGGAACCGTAAGCCTCCCGTAGAGGCGGGGCGCGCCAGCGGAGGGACCCACCCTCCGTTGGTGTTTTGTTGGCCAAGCAACGGGGAGCCGCAAGACCCCCCTTTGGAGTTCTAAAGAAGCGAGATTCGCCCCAGGAAATGGGCGGTATGGTAGAGGTTCGATCTGGTGAGGGCGGTAGATCTTTTTGCCGGGTGTGGGGGGCTATCCCTTGGCCTCCTGCGGGCCGGATACAAGGTGACGGCTTAGGGTCCAAGGCCGCCTCCTCCAGGAAGGGGAAGCGGGCCAATCCGGCCTCGAGGGTGGGCCCGAGCCACCCCCAGTCCATGCCCTCCAGAAAGCCCGGCCGCTCCTCGGGGTTGGAGCGGCCGAGGAGGAGGCGGGGGCCTTCCGAGCGCAGGTAGAAGCCCGTCCCCAGGTCCACGGTGAGGGGAAAGGCGTGGGGGAAAGGGGTGGGGGCGGTGGCGAAGACCATGCGCCTTAGGGGCCACACCGGGAGGTCCACCCCAAAGAGCCGCCCCACCGCCCCCGTCCAGGCCCCCGTGGCCAAGAGGACAAGAGGGGCCTCGTGGGCGCCCTTAGGGGTATAGACCCGGAAGCCTCTCCCTACGCGCTCCGCCCCCACCACCGGTTCGGCGAAGCGCACCTCCGCCCCCAGGGCCCGGGCCCTTTGCAGGTAGAAGGCCGTGGCCCCGTGGGGGTCTATGACCCCGTCTAGGGGGCCGAAGGTAGCGAAGGCCAGGCCCTCCTTGCGGAAGGGGACGAGGCCCTCCGCCTCCTCCAGGGAAAGCCGGCGCACGGGGACCCCCAGGGCCGTTTGCGTCCTTAGGGCCTCCTCCTGGGCCCCGGCCAGGGCCTCAGGGACCAGGAAGAGGTAGCCGATGGGCCGGTAGCGGGCCTCGGGAAGGGCGCGGTACTCCAGGATGGAGCGGTAGGAGAGGAGGACGTTCACGGGCTCGGAGAACTGCACCCGCACCCCGGCCGCGCTCCGGCCCGTGGAGCCCTGGGCGAAGGCGGCCTCCTTCTCCAGGAGGAGGACCCGAAGCCCGGCCTCGGCCAGGCGGTAGGCGGAGGCCGCCCCCACGATCCCCGCCCCCACCACGATGGCGTCGGGCATGGCCTTAGGGTACTTTGCGGGCCACCAGGGTGAGGAGGGTGTAGGTGGCCACCGTCTTCCCCTCCCCGTTTTTCACCTCCACCGCCCACTCCACCACCCCCGTCTTCTCGTCCCGGGGGCGCTTGGCCTTCACCGTAAGGTGGGCCTGGAGGGTGTCCCCTGCGGCCACGGGCTCCAGGAAGCGGAGGCCCTCGAGGCCGTAGTTGGCGAGGACGGGCCCCGGCGCGGGGTCCACGAAGAGCCCCGCGGCCGCGGAGAGGACGAAGTACCCGTGGGCCACCCGCTTGCCGAAGAGGCTCTCCCGGGCGGCGATCTCGTCCGTGTGGGCGTAGAAGTGGTCCCAGGAGAGGGCGGAGAAAAGGGCGATGTCCGCCTCGGTGACCGTGCGCCGGTGGGTGGTGAGGGTCTCCCCGATCTCCAGCTCCTCGTAGGGCTTGCGGAAAGGGTGCACCTGGGCAGGCCGCTCCGCCCCCTTGGCGTACTCCCCGGTGAGGGCCTGGAGGAGGTGGGGGTCCGCCTGCAGGGCCAGGCGGCGGAGGTGGCGCTTAAGGGAGAGCACCCCCCCAAGCTCCTCCCCCCCGCCCGCCCGGCCCGGCCCCCCGTGGAGGAGGCGGGGTAAGGGCGAGCCGTGGCCGGTGGAGGCGTGGGCGTTCCGATGGTTCAGGAAGTGGAGGCGGCCCACGTGGGGCCCCAGGGCCAGGAGGTAGAAGCGGGCCTCCTCGGGGTCCGGGGTGGCCACGGTGGCCACCAGGCTCCCCCCGCCCCTTCGGGCCAGCTCCGCGGCCTCCTCCGGGGTCCCGTAGGGCATGAAGGTGGCCACGGGGCCGAAGGCCTCCAGGGTGTGGAGGGCCTCCGGGGCGGGGTCCTCCGCCAGGAGGAGGAGGGGCGGGAAGAAGGCCCCGTCCTCCCGGCCCCCGTGGCGCCAGTAGACCTGGGCCCCCGCGGCGAGGAGGCCCTCCACCGCCCGCAGGACCTCCTCCTTCTGCTCCAAGGAGGCGAGGGGCCCTAGGTCCACCCCCTCCCCCCGGGGGTCCCCCAGGCGGAGGGCTTCAAGGTGGGCCCGGGTGGCCTCGAGGAGCGCCCCTAACCGCTCCTTGGGGGCGAAGACCCGGCGGATGGCCGTGCACCGCTGCCCCACCTTGATGGTGAGTTCCTGGGCGATCTCCTGGGCGAGGCGCTTTAGCTCCTCCTCCCCCGCACGGAGGCCCAGGACGGCGGGGTTGATGGAGTCCGCCTCGGCGTTGAAAAGGGCCCCCCGCTTCAGGAAGGCCTCGTGGCGGGCCAGGCGCTCCGCGGTGGCCCGGGAGCCGGTGAAGAAGACGCTGTCCCGGTGGTCCAGGGCCTCAAAGAGGTCCCCCACCCCGCCCACCAAAAGCTGCAGGCTCCCCTCGGGGAGGAGGCCGGAGTCCAGCATGAGCCGGACCAGGGCCTGGGCCACGTGGGCCGTGGGGGTGGCGGGCTTGGCCAGGGTGGGGACCCCGGCCAGGAAGGCGGGGGCGAACTTCTCCAAAAGGCCCCAGACGGGGAAGTTGAAGGCGTTGATCTGGAGGGTAACCCCCCCCTTGGGCACGAGGACGTGCCGGCCCTGGAAGGCCCCGTCCTTGGAGAGGAGGAGGGCCTCCTCCTCGGGGAGAACGTTCCCCTCGGGAAGGTTGCGGGCCAGGCTGGCGTAGGTGAAGAGGACCCCGATGCCCCCATCCACGTCGTACCAGGCGTCCCGCCGGGTGCCGCCCGTGGTGAGGTAGAGGCGGTAAAGCTCCTCTTTCCTTTCGGAAAGGAACTGGGCCAGGGCCCTAAGCCGCCGCCCCCGCTCCTGGAAGCCCAAGGCCAGGAGGGCCTTCCCCCCCACCTCCCGCCCGTAGGCCACCGCTTCCTTCAGGGGCAGCCCTTCCGTGGAGGCCCGGGCCAGGACCTCCCCCGTGGCCGGGTCCCGGATGGGAACCCCCTCTCCCCCACCCCGCCGCCATTCGCCCAGGAGGTAGCTTTCCAGGATCATGGTCACACCGTCTTGAAGGCCTCAAAGACCTCGCCGCAGGCGCGGCACTGGAAAAGCCGCTTGCAAAGCGTAGCCCCGAAGGGGTTTTTGAGCTCCACCTCCGCGCTCCCGCACCGGGGGCAGGGAGGGTAGGCCTCGGCCATGGGAAGGGGAAGGGGCGGGGCGATGCCCTGGGAACGAAGCTTTTCCCGCGCGGAAGGGGCCATGGCCTCCGTGCTCCAGGGGGTGCGCACCTCCTCCACCTCCACCCAAGCCGCCCCCGCCCGGCGGAGGGCCCTCGCTATCTCCTCCCGGATAAGGGCCAGGGCGGGGCAGCCCGAGAAGGTGGGGCGGAAGCGGACCCTAACCCCCTCCCCTTCCGCCTCGAGGCCCACCACCATCCCCATCTCCACCACGTCCAGGAAGGGGAGCTCGGGGTCCTTGACCTCCTTTAGGGCCTCCCAGTAGCGCGCTACCATGCCTTGGCCTCCGGGTCCCAGCGGGCCACGGACTGCATCTCGGCAAGGAGGGACCAGAGGTACTCCGTGTGCTCCGTACGGTTCTTGGGCACGTACCCCCCTTCCGGCGGGGTTAGGCCTAAGCGCTTCAGGCGGCCCGTGGCCTCCTCCAGGTAGTGGGGGAGGAGGGCTTGGAGGTCGGGGAACACCCCCGCCTCCACCAGGGCCTCCTCCCCGGGAAGGGGCTGGAAGAGCTGGCGGGCGTAGGGGAAGAGGAGGTCCAGGGCCTTCTGGGTGCGGGCGTAGGACTCCTCCGTACCCAGGGCCAGGCGCTCCACCCAGAGGGCGGAGTGGTGGAGGTGGAAGCGCTCCTCCCTGAGGATCCTTTCCGCCACCTCCGCCAGGGGGGGGTAGGCGCTTCCCCTCAGGGCCTCCAGAAGGGTCTTCTCGTAGAGGTCAAAGAGGTACTGGCGCACCATGGTGAAGGCCCAGTCCCCCCTGGGGAGCTCCACCATCACCGCGTTTTTGTACTCCAGAGGGTCGCGGAAGAAGACGAGCCGGTCGGGGTCCGAACCGTCCAGCTCCCGCCTCAGCTCCAGGTAGAGCTTGGCGTGGCCCAGCTCGTCCTGGGCCAGGTTGGCGATGGCGATGTCCTCCTCCAGGATGGGGGCGTGGGCCACCCATTCGGAAAGGCGCTGGGCAAGCACCACCTCGTCGTCCGCCAGGGCCTGGAGGCGGGCGATGAGCTGGGGTTTAAGGGCCTCAAGCATCCTTCTCCTCCTTGGCCGTGACCAGGCCGTAGTAGGACTGGAGCCGGTAGGTCTTCTCCTTGGCCGGGGCGAACCAGCTCTCCAAGACCTCCTCCTTGGGCTCGGTGCCGTGGAGCAGGGCCTCGGGCACCGCGTAGAAGGCGTAGCCCTGGACCTCGAGGAGGGCCTGGCGGATGGCCTCCAGGGGGTTTTCCGCCTGGTAGCGGCCCACCAGGTCCCCGTAGACCATGCTCCGGCGCTGGCTCCGCCGGGCGAAGACCCAGTAGACCCCAGGGGGGCCCTCGGGGGGCGGGGGGTCTTTCAGGCCCTCCCGGGTGACCGCGTAGAAGGCCTCCGCCGGGGCCACCCAAAGGGCATGGGCCGCGGGGCGGCGCACGAAGACGTGCCGGGCCACCACCAAGGCGTGCTCGGGGTCTACGGCGTGCACCGAGCCCACCATCTGGGGTGGGGCGCTCTTCACGTCCTGCTTGATCACCTCAAACCGGGGCCATTCCGTTCCCCACATGGCGCCCTCCTAATCCGCGGCCTGGGCCAGGCGGCGCTTGCTGTAGGCCTCGAGGGCCTCCCGCACCCAGCGCCCCTCCTCGTGGGCCCGCTGGCGCGCCAGGAGGCGGTGCCGGTTCATGGGGCCCTCCCCATTGATGACCTTCCAGAACTCGTCCCAGGGGATGGGGCCGTGGACCCAGTGCCCCGTCTTCTCGTTGTAGCGGAGCTCGGGGTCGGGCGGGACGAGCCCCGCCTCCAAAAGCTCGGGCACGTGCTCGTCCAAAAACTCCTGGCGGATCTGGTCGTTGGTCTTGGTCTTGATGCCCCAGCGGAGGAGGAGGGGGGTGTGGGGGGAGTCGGTGTCGTGGGGCCCGGCCATCATCAGGGTGGGCCACCACCAGCGGTTCAGGGCGTCCTGGACCATCCGCCGCTGCTTGGGGGAGCCCTTGGCGTAGAGGAGGACCGCCTCCTTCCCCTGCTTGTGGTGGAAGGTCTCCTCCGCGCAGATGCGCACCATGGCCCGGGAGTAGGGCCCGTAGGAGCACTGGGCCAGCATGGTCTGGTTCTTGATGGCCATCCCGTCCACCAGCCAGCCGATGATGCCCACGTCCGCCCAGGTGAGGGTGGGGTAGTTGAAGATGTTGGAGTACTTGGCCTTCCCGGAAAGGAGGGCCTCCACCATCTCCTCCCGCGTCACCCCCAGGGTCTCGGCCGCGTGGTAGAGGTACTGGCCGTGGCCCGCCTCGTCCTGGACCTTGGCCAGGAGGATGAGCTTCCGCCTCAAGGAGGGGGCGCGGGGGATCCAGGCCCCTTCGGGGAGCATCCCCACCCACTCGCTGTGGGCGTGCTGGGAGATCATGCGGATGAGCTGGCGGCGGTACTCCGCGGGCATCCAGTCCCCGGGCTCAATCTTCTCCCCCCGGGCGATGCGGGCCTCGAACTCCTCCAACCTCTCCTGGTAGTCCGGGTCTTCCGGGTAGCCGATCCTAAGCTTCACCATCCTGCCCTCCTTCCGCACCGAGCGCCCGTAGGAGCATCCCGGCGTACGCTTCCGAAAGCTCTTCCAAAGAAAGGGGCCCATCCGGCCGGTACCACTGGTAGGTCCAGTTGAGGGCGGAAAGGAGGAAGAGGGTGGCCAGGCGCACGTCCTCCACCCGGAAGACCCCTGCCCTAACCCCTTCCTCCACCACCCTCTGCACCCCCTCCTCGTAGCGGCGCCTCAGGGCCTTGGCCTCCTCCAGGTAGGGGGGGGAGAGGTGCTTCCACTCGTGGAAGAAGACCGTGGCCCGGGGGAGCTCCTCGGCGATGACCCGGAGGTGGCCCCGGACCAGGGCCTTGAGCTTGGCCACGGGGTCCCCCGTTAGGCCCTCCAGGACCTCCTGGAACTTCTGGGCCGCCTGCCGCACCACCTCCAAAAGGAGCTCCTCCTTGGAGGCGATGTGGGCGTAGAGGCTTCCCCCCTGGAGGTTCAGGGCCCGGGCCAGGTCGCGGATGCTGGTGGCGTGGTAGCCCCGCTGGCTGAAGAGGTGCCCGGCCACGGTGAGGATCTGGCTGCGGCGGTCCATGGCTAACGATCGTTTGTTAGGTTAGCACGGCCAAAGGGAAGGGACAAGTGTCCCGCACCACCTTTTGCCCCCGCTTAATCCCAGAGGAGCACCCAGGGGCTAGGGCGCCCTCCCGGCAGGAACGCCACCTCTACTCCGGGCCAGACCTGGCCCAGGCGCCAGAGGTCCTTGGGGTCCACCAGGGCCGGCTTGGTGTACCCCCCGAGGCTCCCCTTGTCCCTGAGGAGGACCAGGGGCCGGCCCGAGGGGGGCACCTGGACCCCGCCCAAGGGGGTGGGTTCGGAAAGCCCCTCCCCTCCCGGCACCGGGGGCCCGGAGAGCTCCACCCCCATGCGGTCCGCCCGCTCCACCCGAAAGGGGCCGGAAAGGAGGGCGGAGAAGGCCTCCCGCGTGTACTGGGGCCCAGGGAGGAGGCGGAGGCGGAAGGGGCTCGTGAGGGGCTCCTGGGGAAAGGACCGGCCGGGGCGCGCGGGGCGCTCCGCCTCTAAGCCCAGCACGTCCCCCGCCTTGAGGGGCCTGCCGATCCGCCCCCGGAGGTCGGGGGAGGCGGAGCCGAAGAAGCGCCCGGCCTCGAGGCCCCCCGCCACCGCCAGGTAGACCCTCGCCCCCGGCCCCCGGGGCCGGAAGCGGAGGGTCTTCCCAGGGGGCCAGAAGAAGCTCACCCCCGGAGGGATGGCCTCCCCCTCCAAGACCCCCTCCAGCCCGTAGCCCGAAAGGGCCGCCACCAGGGGCCTTAGAGCGGTGAGGGCGGGGCCCTTGTAGGCGATCTCCAGGAGGGGAGCGAAGGGGGGGTTCCCCACCAGGCGGTTGGCGAGGGCGGCGGAGCGGGGGTCCAGGGGGCCGGAAAGGGCCAGGCCGAACCGCCCCCCGAAAGGCCGCCCCCCGTCCAGGAGGAGGTCCAGAAGGCCCGGCTCCTCCACCCGCAAGGCGGGGAGGCGGGGGGAGGGGGGCAGGAGGTCCAGGGGAAGGGGCTCGGGGGGCGTGGGGCCCTCCGCCTCCCGAAAGCGCACCCGGTCCCCGGGGCGGAGGAGGAAGGGGGAGGCGCGGTGGGGGTCGTAGACCGGGACCAGGGCGGTGCCCAAAAGGCGCCAGCCCCCGGGGGAAGGGAGGGGGTAGATCCCCGTCTGGACCCCGGCCAGGGCCACGCTGTGGGCCGGGACCCGGGGCCTCGGGTGGGGGCGGCGGGGCAGGCGCAGGGCCTCGTCCACCGGGGCCAGGAAGGGGAAGCCCGGGGTGAAGCCCAGGGCGTAGACCCGGTAAAGGGGGGCCTGGTGGCGGCGCTTCACCTCCTCCAGGGAAAGGCCGGTAAGCCGCGCCACCTCTTCCAAGTCCTCCCCGTCGTAGCGCACGGGGATCTCCACCACCCGGCCTTCCGCCTCCAGGGAGGGCGCAAGCCGGCGGAGGAGGTGGAGCAGGCGGGCGCGGGGGAGGAGGCGGGGGTCGTAGGCCAGGAAAAGGGTGGCGTAGGCGGGCACCGCGTCCCAAAGCCCCGGGGGAGGGTCTTTAAGAAGGGCTTCCGCTAAGGCCAAGGCCCTCCGGTTCGCCGCCTCGGAAAGCCCTTCCCCCAGGCGCAGGTAGAGCCCTTCCACCCCTCCACTTTACGCGCCCCTGGGGGCCATGGCCCCCTGGAGGAGGCGGTCCGGCAGGAGGAGGATGGGGAGAAGGGCCAGGAGGATGAAGAAGGCGGCGTAGAGGAAGATGGCCTTTAGGGCCTCCGTGATCCCCTCCTTCACCGCCCCCTCCACCTTGGCCGCCTGGGCCCGGAGTTCCGCCTGGACCTGGGCCTTGGCCTGGGCCAGGGCCCCGGTCCTCAGGTCCTCTAGGGCCTGGAGGAAGAGGGCGGCGTTCCCCGTCTGGAGGAGGGCCTTCAGGGCCGGGGGGAGGATGGGGCTTCGGAGAAGGGCGGCCTTGGCCCCCTCGTCCCCGGCTAGGGCCCGCCCGGCCAGGGCCTCCAGGGCCCGGAACTGGCCGGGGATGCCCCCCTCGGGGAGGGCCTTTTTGGCCTCCTCGGGGAGGAAGGGGTCGGCGAGGAGGGCTTTCCGGGCCTCCTCGTCCCCCTCCAGGGCCCTCAGGTAGAGGGCCTCGAGGCGGGCGAACTCCCCCTTGAGGTCCAGGGCCATCCCCTCCCCCACCTGGGCCGGCCGGCCCACCGAAGCCCCTTGGGGGAAGGCCTGGGCGAAGCTTTGGCTGAGGTGGGAGGAGAGCACCGTGCCCAGGAGGGCAACGCCCATGGTGGAGCCGATCTGGCGCACGAACTGGACCATGCTGGTGCCGCTCCCGATGCGGTTTGGGGGGAGGTCCGTCTGGGCCACCACGTTGAGGGCGCTCTGCGCGGGCCCAAGACCCAGGCCCAAGAGGAAGAAGAGGAGGACCGCGGCCCACAAGGGGGTGCCCACCTGGAGGAGGAAGTGGAGGGCGAGGAAAAGGCCAAGGAGGAAAAGGGTGCTTCCCAAAAGCAAGGGCTTGTACCGGCCGGTGCGGGCCAGAACCTGTCCACCCCCCACGCTCCCCAAGACCACCCCCAGGGTAAGGGGGAGGACGGTCACCCCGCTTTGGCTGGCGGAAACCCCCTTCACCACCTGAAGGTAAAGGGGCAGGAAGGCCACCGCCCCCAGGAAGGCGGGGCCGTAGAAGAAGGCCGCCACCGAGGAGAGGCGGAAGGTGGGAAGGGCGAAGACGGAGAGGTCAAAGAGGGGGTGGGGCATCCGCTGTTCCGCCCAGATCCATAGCCCCAGGGCCAAAAAGGCCAGGAGGAAAAGGCCCAGGATCTCCGGGCTCCCCCAGGGGTAGGTGCTCCCCCCAAAGGAGAAGGCCAGCATGAGGGGCACGGTCCAGAGGACGAGGAGGAAGGCCCCCAGGAAGTCAAAGGGCTCCCGCCGTTCCGGGCTTAGGCGGGGCATGTAGCGCAGGATGAACCAAAGGGCCACCGCCCCCACGGGCATGTTGATGTAGAAGACCCAGCGCCAGGAGAGGTGGTCGGTGAGGAGGCCCCCAAGCCAGGGCCCCACCGCGGAGGAGAGGCCGAAGATGGCCCCGAAGGCCCCCGCCAGCCGGCCCCGTTCCCGGGGGGGGAAGAAGACGGCGATGGTGGTGAGGGCCAGGGCAAAAAGGGCCCCACCCCCCACCCCCTGGAGCCCGCGGAAGAGGATGAGCTCAGGCATATTCCGGGCCTGGCCGGAGAGGGCCGAGCCCAGGAGGAAAAGGGCCACCGCCCAAAGGAGGACGGCCTTGCGGCTGAAAAGCTCCGTAAGCCGCCCGAAGATGACGGAGAAGACGGTGGAGGTGAGGAGGTAGCTGGTGGTGACCCAGGCGTAGTACCCGGCCCCCCTAAGCTCCCCCACGATGCGGGGCATGGCGGTGGAGACGATGGTCTGGTCCAAGGCGGCCAGGAAAAGGCCCAGGAAAATGCCGATCATGGTCAGGCGGACTTCCTTGGGGGTGGCGTTCATGCGTCCTCCAGCAGGCGGTCTAAGAGCTTCAGCAAAAGGGCTTCCTCTTCCCCATCCAGGCGCTTCAGGCGCCGCCTTAAGGCCTCGGCGAAAAGCCGCTCCGCCTCCTCCAGCGCCGCCTCCCCCTTGGGGGTTAGGAGGAGGCGATAGCGGCGGAGGTCCCCCTCCTCCCGGGCGCGGAGGAGGAGGCCTTGGGCCTCGAGGCGGCGCACCATGTGGCTCACCGTGGGCAGGGGCAGGCCCATGCGCCGGGCGGCCTCCGTGGGGTGGGGGTGGTGCTTCAGGACCCGGAGGAGCCAGGCCTCGAGGCCCGAGATCCCCCTCGCCTTCAGGCCCGCCTCCGCCTCCTCCTTAAGGAGGCGCTGGAGGCGCCAGATGCGGGCCAGGAGCTCCCAGACCATGGGGGGATTATACTTTCAAAAGAAACCTTTTGACTGTAAAGCAACCCACCAAAGGACCAGCAGGTCCCTTCGGGCGCCTAGCCTTCCCGCGCCGCCTGCCAGCGCGCCTTAAGCCGGGCGAAGAGGGCCTCCACCTTGGCCTTGGGGAGGATGACCTGCTCCGTCCGCCCCTCCCCGATGAGGTCCCCCAGCTCGTTGAAGGCCTGCATGGTGGCGTAGACCCGGTTGCCCACCGTCTTCTCGTGCCGGGCCACCACCCTAACCCGCATCCCCGGGAGGGCGGAGGCCAGGTGGCGCACCTCCACGTAGCTCCCGATCCCCTCCTCCCCCTCCTCCAGGAAGGGGAGGATGATCTTCCGCCCGGCCAGCTCCATGTGCTTGGCCATCCAGTAGGTGGCGTAGACGGGGTGGACGGGGCCCAGCTCCTCAAAGTTCACCGTCATCTCCTCGGTGACCACGGTCTCAAAGACCGCCTGGTAGCCTTCCGGGATGGGGCGCATGGGGCTATTTTCTGAGGTCCAGGACCCGCTTAAGCTTCCCCCCCTCGCTCCTCGGGGCCTCCCCGGGGGCGAGAAGGGTGACCCGCATGGTCACCCCGATGGTGTCCTTGATCTTGTGGGCCACCTTCTCCCTTAGGGCGTGGAGGCGGTGGTCCGCCTCTATGACCTCGTCGGACAGGGCCTTTTTGCCGATCTCCTGGAAGAAGGCCTCGGAGACCTCCACCTTGAGCTCGGCCTCGTCCAGGGTACCCTCCCGCCGGAGGACGATCTGGTAGTAGGGCTCCACCTCGGGGATGCCCAGGAGGACCGCCTCCACCTGGGTGGGGTAGACGTTCACCCCGCGGATGATGAGCATGTCGTCCGTGCGGCCCAGGATGGGCCCCATGCGCACATGGGTGCGGCCGCAGGTGCAGGGCTCGTAGGTGAGGAAGGTGAGATCCCCCGTCCAGTAGCGGAGGAGGGGCATGGCCTCCTTGGTGAGGGTGGTGAAGACCAAAACCCCCACCTGCCCCTCAGGGAGAGGCTCCCCCGTGTCCGGGTCCACTACCTCGGGGAGGAAGTGGTCCTCCCAGATGTGGCTCCCCCTTCGCTCCTCCACGCACTCGTTGGCCACCCCGGGGCCGATGATCTCGGAAAGGCCGTAGATGTTGGTGCTCCGCACCCCCAGCCCCTCGTCCACCTGCTTGCGGATGGCCTCCGTCCAGGGCTCGGCCCCCAGGACGGCGTACTCCAGGGAAAGGTCTTCCGGGCTCACCCCCCGCTTCCGGAACTCCTCCGCCAGGGTCTGGGCGTACGAGGGGGTGCAGGAGATGACCTCGGGGCGGAAGTCCTGGATGAGCATCACCTGGCGCTCGGTCATGCCCCCGGAAACGGGCACC
Organism: Thermus oshimai DSM 12092; assembly: GCF_000373145.1. Taxonomy (NCBI): domain Bacteria; kingdom Thermotogati; phylum Deinococcota; class Deinococci; order Thermales; family Thermaceae; genus Thermus; species Thermus oshimai. Next base: position 179,448 of record NZ_KB890619.1, on the reverse strand, counting down.
ACGGTCATGCCCAAGGCCTCCGCCCCCCCGTGGAGGCCCAGGCCCCCGGTGAAGAGGCCGTAGCCGTAGGCGTTGTGGAGCATCATCCCCGGCCTGGCCCCGGCCGCGGCCAGGGAGCGGGCCACCACCTCGGCGAAGATCTGGAGGTCCCTCTTGGTGTAGCCCACCACCGTGGGCTTCCCCGTGGTGCCGCTAGAGGCGTGGATCCGGGCCACCTCCTCCCGGGGCACGGCGAAGAGGCCGAAGGGGTAGTGGTCCCGGAGGTCGGTCTTTCGGGTAAAGGGGAGGCGGTGGAGGTCCTCCAGGCCCCGGAAGGCCTTGGGGTCCACCCCCGCCTCGTCCAGGGCCTTCCGGTAGAAGGGGACCCTTTCGTAAAGGTAGGCCACCACCCGCTTAAGCCGTTCGTCCTGCAAGGCCCTAAGCTTCTCCCTGGGTAGGGTTTCCAGTTCCGGCTGGTACATCCTCACCTCCTAAGCGAAACACGGTGCCCGTGAAGAGGGCCACCAGCTTGCCCAAAGCGCGCACCTCCACCCGGTAGGTGGCCGTGCGCCGGGAGAGGTGGACCTCCTCCGCCACCGCCTCCACCCTGGCCCCCAGGGGGACGGGGCGGAAGTAGTCCATGCGGCAGGAAAGGGCCACCGCCGGGCCCCGGCTGTTGGAGGCTAGGGCGAAGGCCGCGTCCGCCAGGGCGTAGAGGAAGCCCCCGTGGGCGGTGCCGTGGAGGTTCAGGTGCCCCTCCCCCACCACGCCCCCCACCGCCGCCTCTCCCGGGCCCTGGCGGAGCACCTGGAAACCGAGGGTGGTCATGAAGGGGTCCTTCACCCTTCCTCCACCTCCTTGAGGCCCAGGTAGGCCTCCACCACCTTGGGGTCCTGGGCCAGGGCCTTAGCCTCCCCCTCCAGGACCACCCGGCCGGCCTCCATCACGTAGGCCCGGTCGGCCAGGGCCAGGGCCACCTTGGCGTTTTGCTCCACCACGAGGAGGGAAACCCCCTCCGCCTTGAGCCTCGCCAGGATGCGGTAGATCTCCCGCACCATGAGGGGGGCGAGGCCCAAGGAGGGCTCGTCCAGGAGGAGGAGCTTGGGGCGGGCGAGGAGGGCCCGGCCGATGGCCAGCATCTGCTGCTCGCCCCCCGAGAGGGTACCCGCCCGCTGGCCCCGCCGTTCCTTAAGCCTGGGGAAGAGCTCGTACACCCTTTCCAGATCGGGCCTTAAGTCCTCCCGGCGGCGGAAGCGGAGGAAGCCCCCGAGGAGGAGGTTCTCCTCCACGGTAAGGCCCCCGAAGAGGGCCCGGCCTTCCGGGACGAGGACCACCCCCAAGGGGAGGAGGGCCTCGGGGCTCCTTTTGGGGCAGGGCCGCCCAAAGAAATGGACCTCCCCCTCCGCCCGGGCCAGGCCCAAAAGCCCCCTTAGCACGCTGGTCTTCCCCGCGCCGTTGGGGCCGATCAAGGCCACGGCCTCCCCTTCCTCCAGCCGGAGGCTTACCCCCTGCGCCGCCTCAAAGGCCCCGTAGCGCACGGAAAGGCCCTCGGTTCGGAGCATCTAGGCCACCTCCTCCCCCAGGTAGGCCGCCCGCACCAAGGGGTTTTTCTGGACCTCCTTGGGCGTGCCCTCGGCGATCTTCTCCCCGTAGTTCATCACCACCACCCGGTCCGCCAGGCCCATGACCAGGTCCATGTCGTGGTCCACCAGGAGGAGGGTGTACCCCTCCCGGGCAAGGCCCTTTAGGAGGTGGGCGAGCTCCCGCTTCTCCCCCGCCCTAAGCCCCGCCCCCGGCTCGTCCAGGAGGAGGATCTCCGCCCCAGAGGCGAGAAGGCGGGCGATCTCCAATAGGCGCTGCTGCCCCGCGGTGAGCCGGTCCGCCCGCTCCAGGGCGAGGCCCTCCAGGCCCACCCGCTTCAGGGCGTGGTAGGCGGTGGAAAGGGCCCTTTCCTCCTCCTTCCGGTAAAGGCCGAGGAGGACCTGGAGGAAGCCAGCCCGGGTGCGGGCGTAGGTGCCGAGGGCGGCGTTTTCCAGCACCGAAAGCTCGGGGAAAAGGTGGGGGTGCTGGAAGGTGCGCCCCAGGCCCAAGGGGTGGATGCGGTAGGGGGGGAGGCCCGTGACCTCCCGGCCGAAGAGGAAGACCCGGCCCCCATCGGGGGGGATGGCCCCGGTGACCAGGTTGAAGGTGGTGCTCTTCCCCGCCCCGTTGGGGCCGATCAAGGCCAGGATCTCCCCCCGCCGCAAGGCGAAGGACACCCCCGCCACCGCAAGGAGCCCCCCAAAGGCCTTCCTGAGGCCCTCCACCCTTAGGACCTCCTCCCCCCGCACCCCCGAGGGAGGCTTGAGGGGGAGGGGCTCCGCCTTGGGCAGGGCCCCTTTGCGGGCCGGGAGGGCCCTTTCCAAAAAGGCCCAGAGCCCCTTGGGGGCGAAGAGGAGGATGGCCGCCAGGATGAAGCCGTAGGCGATGGTCTCGTAGTTCCCCTCCCGCCCGAGGAGGAGGGGGAGGAGGTCTTTCAGCCAGTCCTCGAGACCCGTGAAAAGCCCGGCCCCCAGCAGCACCCCGGGGATGGACCCCACCCCCCCGGCCACGGCCATGACCAGGTACTTGATGGAGGCCTCCAGGGAGAAGGGGGTGGGGTTCACGAAGCGGAGGAAGTGGGCGTAGAGGAACCCCGCAAGCCCCGCGATGACCCCCGAGAGGAGGAAGGCCTTAAGGCGCAGGCGGGCGGGGTCCACCCCGAAGCTGGCCGCGGCCAAAGCGTCCCCCCTTAGGGCCAGGAGGGCCCGGCCCAGGCGGCTTGGCCTGAGGTTCCCCAGGGCCCCGATGAGGAGGAAGAGGAGGAAGAGGCTGAAAAGGGCGTAGGCGAAGCCCTCGAGGGGAAGGCCCAAGAGCCTTAGGGGGGGGAGATCCGTGAGGCCCGTGTGCCCCCCGGTGAGGCCCACCAGGTTCCCCGCCAGGATGTAAAGGGCCACCTGCCAGGCGATGGTGGCGAGGGGGAGGAAGTGCCCCTTAAGCCGCACGGTGAGGGCCCCGATGAGGAGGGCGAAGAGGAGGGAGAGCCCCAGACCCGCAAGGAGCCCAAGCCAAGGGGAGGCCCCAAGCCGCAGGGTGAGGAGGGCGGTGGCGTAGGCGGAAACCCCCATGAAGGCCGCCTGGGCGAAGCTGGTCATCCCCGCAAGGCCCGTGAGGACGTGGAGGGACAGGGCCACCATGGCCGAAAGGGCGAAGAAGGTGAGGAGGGTGAGGTAGTAGGGGAAGGGCAGGAAAAGGAAGGGGAGTAGGAGAAGCCAGGCGTAGCGCATCATTCCTCCACCGCGTGGGCCCTCAGGCTCTGGTAGAAGAGGGCGGGCAGAAGGAGGAGGAAGACCAGAGCCTCCTTGTAGGCGCTGGCAAAAAAGCTGGTGAAGCTCTCAAAAAGCCCCACCAGGAGGGCCCCTAGAAAGGCCACCGGGTAGCTCACCAAGCCCCCCAGGATGGCGGCCACGAACCCTTTAAGGCCCAGCATGAAGCCCATGAAGTAGGCGGCGTTGGTGATGGGGGCAAGGAGAAGCCCGGAAAGGCCCGCCATGAGCCCCGCGATGGCGAAGGCCACCATCCCCGCCTCCTCCGGCCGGATGCCGTAGAGCCTGGCCCCAAGCCGGTTCTCCGCCGCCGCGAGAAGGGCCTTCCCGTAGAGGGAAAGGCGGAAGAAGAGGTAAAGGGCGAGCACCGCCAGAAGGGCGTAGAGGAGGACCAAGACCCCCTGCCAGGAAAGCCCCACCAGGACCTCCCCCCTAAGGAGGGGCTCGGGCCGGTGCTGCTCGGGGCCGAAGAAGACCAGGCCCAACCCCTGGTAGGCCACGTGCAGCCCCACCGCGAGGATCAGGAGGGCGAGGACCGTGGCCTCCTTGAGGGGCTGGAAGAAGACCCGGTAGGTGGCGAGGCTTAAGTAGACCACCAGGAGGAGGGCCAAGGGGTAGGCGAGGGGAAGGAGGCCCCGGGCGGGCAGGGCCAGGAGGAAAAGCCCCCCGGCGAGGAGAAGGGGCCAGGGCCTACGGTCCAAGAGGCTCCAAAGGAGGCCCAAGGCCAGGGCCAGGGCCAGGGTGCCCGGGAGCTTTCCCGCCATGAGCCAGACCAGGGAAAGGGGGGCGAACATCATGAGCTCCCCGATGGGCACCAGGATGACCCGGGTCACGGCGAAGACCAGGACCATGGCCAGGGCCAGGAGGCCGTAGACCACCCCGCTTTGCACCCCGTCCAGGAGGAGAAGGCCGAGGATGGTGGCGTCCATGGCCTAACGGAAGGTGCGGATGAGCTTCCAGCGGCCCCCCTCCACCTGGACCATCACCGCGGCGTCCTCAAAGCGGAGGCCCAGGTGGTCTTCCTTGGAGAAGGTGAAGACCCCGTGGGTGGCCACGAGGCCCTTGGTGGCCTCGATCTCGTCCCGGAGGGCGGCGCGGAAGGCCGCGAGGTCCTTGTCGGGGTCCGCCTTCTTGAGGGCCCGCTCCAGGGCCGGCTTCAGGATGAGCCAGGCGTCCCAGGCGTGGGCCCCGAAGGTGGAGTAGCTCCCGATGCCGTGCTTGGCCTCGTAGCGCTGGATGTAGTCCAGGGCCACCCGCTTGCTGGGGAAGGCGGAGGGGAGCTGCTCCGCCACCAGGATGGGCCCCGCGGGGAGGAGGGTGCCCTCCACGTCCTTGCCGCCCACCCGGAGGAAGTCGGGGTTGGCCACCCCGTGGGTCTGGTAGATGAGGCCCCCGTAGCCCCGCTCGCGAAGCGTGCGCTGGGGAAGCACCGCGGGCGTGCCGCTTGCGCCCACCAGGACGGCCTCCGGCCGGCGGGCGATGATCCTTAAGGCCTGGCCGGTGACGGAGGTGTCCGTGCGGTTGTAGCGCTCGCTCACCACCACCTGCAGGCCCTTGGCCTTGGCCTCCGCCTCAAAGAAGCGGGCCCAGCCCTCCCCGTAGGCGTCGTTGAAGCCGATGTAGCCCACCGTCTTAATCCCCCTAGCCACCATGTCCGCCACGATGGCCCGGGCCATGAGCTCCTCCGTCTGGGGGGTCTTGAAGACCCAGAAGCGCTGGGCGTCCACCGGGTGGATGATGTCCTTGCTGGCCGCCAAGGAGATCTTGGGCACCTTGGCCTCCGCCACCACGGGGATCATGCCCAAGGAGGCGGGGGTGGTGGTGGTGCCGAGGATGGCCACCGCGCCCTCCTCCACCAGCCGCCTGGTGTTCCGCACCGCCTGGGTGGTGTCGGAGGCGTCGTCCAGGATGACGAACTGCACCTTCCGCCCCGCCACGCCCCCGGTGCGGTCCAGGATCTCCTGGATGAGGAGGAAGGTGTTCCGCTCGGGGATGCCCAAGGAGGCGGCGGGGCCGGTGGCCGAGACCACCACCCCCACCTTGAGCGTCCCCTGGGCCAGGGCCGAAAGGGCCAGGAAAAGGGCTGCCAAGATTAAGCGCTTCATCCCAAAACCTCCTTTTTCCCACGGGCCAAAGCCCGGCTGGGCCAAGCTAACGAACGTTTGGTCTAAGCATAGATAGGGACCTTTGTCCCGTCAACGGGGCGGGGGTGGGACCCGCTAGATCACGTGCTGGGGCATCCCCTCCAGGGAAGAGGCCCGCGTGGGAAGGGGGCGGTCCTCCAGGTCCAGGAAGGGGCTTCCCTCCAAAAACCAGCTCTTAGGGGTCCGGTGCCCCCAGAGGGTCTGGCGGCGGGGGTCGTTGAGGCTCCAGCGCAAGGGGGGGTGGTCGGGGTCCACGGTGAGGTAGTCCGAAGTGTAGAGCTCCATGCGGTGGCCGTCGGGGTCCCTTAGGTAGAGGAACATGGCGTTGGAGATCCCGTGCCGCCCGGGGCCCCGTTCGATCCGGTCCGTTTCCATGGCCCCCGCCAGGATGTCCGCGGCCCTCAGGATGCTTAGGGCATCGGGGAGCCAGTAGGCGAAGTGGTGGAGCCTAGGGCCCTCCCCGTTGGTGAAGGCCAGATCGTGGACGTTGCCCTTGCGGTGGAGCCAGGCGGCCCAAAGCCTCCCCTCCTCGTCCTCCGTGTACTCCGTGAGGCGGAAGGCCAGGGCCTCCCGGTAGAAGCGCACCGCCTCCGCCACCTCGGGGGAGAAGACGTTCAGGTGGTCGATGCGCAGGATCCCCGGCCCCCGGTGCTCGTGGTAGCGCTGGAGGACTCGAGGGAGCTTTTCCGCCTGGAAGTAGAAGGCAAGGGGGTAGCCGAAGGGGTCCTGGAGGCGGAGGATCCGGGGCCTGCCCCAGTCGGACTCCAGCGCGTGGGGAAGCCCCCTTTCCTCCGCGAAGGCCTTTAGGGCCGAAAGGTCCTCCTCCGAGGCCACCTTGAAGCCCAGGGCCCGCACCGCGGGGAAAGGGGCCTCCTTCAGCTTGAGGCTCCACTCCAGCTCCTCGTAGCCCCGGAGGTAGGCCACCCCGCCTTCCCGGCGCTCCAGGCGGAAGCCCAAAAGCCCCTGGTAGAAGGCCAGGCTCCGCTCCAGATCCCGCACCCAAAGCTCTATGAAGCCCACCCGCACCACGTTCATACCACCCTCCTGTACCCCCGGGCCCAGTACACCAGGGGGGGCCCGGGGGCAAAGAGCTCCACCCGCTCCACCCGCCCCACCACCAGGCGGTGGTCCCCGCCCTGGTGGAGGGCCTCGAGGCGGCACCACAAGGCGGCCAAGGCCCCCTCCACCCGGCCCTCCACCAGGGCCACCCCGGGGCTCGGGCGGCCCGCGAAGTGGTCGGCGATGGCCTCCTGCCCCTCCCGGAGGAGGCTTACGGTGAAGGCCCCGCTCCGTTCCAAAAGGGGCAGGAGCTTGGCCTTCTCGGAGATCCCCAGGGCCACCAAGGGAGGGTCCAGGGAAAGGGACATGAAGGCGGTGGCGGTCATGCCCCGCTCCTCTTCCCCCAGGCGGGCGGCCACCACCGTGACCCCGGCGGCGAAGCGGCTTAGGGCCTCCTTGAAGGCCTCCGCCGTCACGCCTCCACCTCCTCCCCCACCGCCTTCAGGGCCTCTTCCAGGTAGGCCCGGATGCGGGCCTTGTAGGGCTCCTTGTCGTAGACGCTGTAGAGGGTCTGGTACATGCGCACGGGGTCGCCGAAGAAGAAGCGCTCGTAGAGCTCCTGCCGGGCCCCGAAGCCCGAAAGGGTCATGTCCCAGGCCAGGCGGAAGAGGGCCACCCGCTCCCGGGCGTCCAGGGTGGCCCCCTGGAGGAACTTTTCCAAGAAAGGCGCCAAGGGCCCCTTGAAGTCCTTCTCCGAAGGCAGAGTGATGAGGCCGGAGGCCCCGATCTGCTCGATGATCTCCCGGATCCTGGGGTAAAGCCTCGGGTAGAGGTTCCGCGCCCCGTCCAAAGCCCCCCGGTCGGGGCAGAGGAGGCCGTAGGCGTTCTCCTTGGCCTCCTCCTCGGCCCGGGTCCAGAAGGCCCGCATGGCCTCGAGGTAGACGATGATCTCCGCGATCTTCTCCTGCACGTGGCCGTAGGCGTCGGCCCCGATGCCCTCGGCCATGAGGGCCGCCACCCCCAAGAAGGCCTCCGTCTTGGCGGTCTTCAGGGCCACCACCTGGTGGGCCATGTGGTGGAGGGCCCCGGTGGCCGCGTAGGCGTTGTTGCACCGCTCCACGTCCCCCAGGATGAAGACCCGCTCCCAGGGGACGAGGACGTCGTCAAAGACCACCAGGCAGTCCATCTCCTCCAGGCGGCTAGAAAGGGGGTAGTCAAAGGGGCTATCCCCCCCCACCAGGGCCTCCCGGCAGACGAAGTGGAGGCCGGGCGTGGAGGTGGGCAAGGCGAAGGCGATGGCGTACTTCTCCGCCCCGGGGCCCTCCTTGAGGAGGGTGGAGGGGAAGATGAGGACCTCGTCCGCCAGGGGGAAGGTGGCGGTCATCCGGGCCCCCCGCACCACCACGCCCTTCTCCGTCTGCCGCACCACCCCCACGGGGATGTAGGGGTCGGGCTGGGCGGAAGGGGGCCTGGCCCGGTTCACCTGGGGGTTGGTGAGGGCGTGGGTGGTGGCGAGGTCCTTGTCCCTGAGGAGCCGGTAGTAGGCCCGGACGTTCTCGGCGAACTCCCCGAAGAACTCGGCGCTCGCCGCGTAGGCCATGACCACCGCGTTCAGGTAGTCGGGGCTCCGGCCCATCATCCCCAGGTTCTGGTCCGCCCAGAGCTTGTAGGCCCGTCCCCGGCGCTTCAGGTCCTCCTTCGTCTTTGGGATGAGGAAGCTCATCCCGTGGCGGCGCCCCTCCTCCTCGTAGGTGAGGGCCTCCCGGTGGCGGGGGTCGTGCTGGAGGTCGTAGAGGGCGGCCATGGTGCGCACGATGCCCCGGAAGACCGGGTGGGTGGTGGGGTCCTCCACCTTTTCCCCCTTGTACCAGAGGTTGGGGGGGCGCTCCCTTAGGGCCTCGAGGTACTCCTGTCCCGTCCTGGCCATGCCTAGCCTCCTTTCCCGAACTTGGGCACGTGGGGGGGCCTTAGGGGAAGCCCCACGGCCTTGAGGTCGGTGTAGAACTCAAAGGCGTAGTGGCCGCCTTCCCGGCGGTCCCCGCTCCCCTTCACCCCGCCGAAGGGGGTGGGGAGGTGGCGGACGTTGTGGCTGTTGAGGTAGATGAGCCCGGCCTGGAGCTCCAGGGCCAGGCGGTGGGCCCGCTCCAGGTCCCGGGTGAAGACGTAGGCCGCAAGGCCGTACCTGGTGTCGTTGGCAAGCCTTAAGGCCTCCTCCTCGTCCCGGAAGGGGATGGCCACGAGGACGGGCCCGAAGATCTCCTCCTGGGCGATGCGCATGCGGTTCTCCCCCACGAAGAGGGTGGGGAGGAGGTAGTTGCCCCGGGAGAGGTCCTCCCCCCGGAAGGAGCGGAGGGCCCTTTCCCCGCCCACGAGGAGCTCCGCCCCCTCCTCGAGGCCCAGCCGGACGTAGCCCAAGACCCGTTCCAGGTGCTCGGGGTGGATGAGGGGGCCCACCTCCGTCTCCGGGTCCAGGGGGTGGCCCACGCGGATGGCCCGGGCGCGCTCCGCCACCTTCCCCACGAAGTCCTCAAAGATGGAGGCCTCCACGAGGAGGCGGGAGCTTGCCGTGCACCGCTCGCCGTTAAAGGAGTAGATCTGGAAGACCACCGCGTCCAAGGCCCGTTCCAGGTCCGCGTCGGCAAAGACCAGGGCCGGGCTTTTCCCCCCAAGCTCCAGGGAAAGCCGCTTGAGGTGGCGGGCGGCCTCCCGCATGACGATCTTCCCCGTCTCCGTCTCCCCCGTGAGGGTGATGAGGGGGACGAGGGGGTGGGCCACCAGCGCGGCCCCCGCCTCCTCCCCGAAGCCCTGGACCACGTTGAAGACCCCCGGGGGAAGGTCCGCCTCCTGGACGATCTCCGCAAGCTTGGAGGCGGTGAAGGGGCTCCACTCCGCGGGCTTCAAGACCACGGTGTCCCCCGCGGCCAGGGCGGGGGCGATGCGCCAGGTGGAGAGCATCAGGGGGGCGTTCCAGGGGGTGATGATGCCCACCGGCCCCGCGGGGACCCGAAGGGCGTAGTAGAGCCAGTCCCGGTCCACGGGGTAGGTGCGGTCCTCCATGGCGTGCTCGGCGTACTCCGCGTAGAAGGCGAAGTTCTCCGCCGCCCGGGCCACCTGGGCCCGGACGATCCTCAAGACCTGCCCCGCGTCCAGGCACTCCGTGACCGCAAGCTCGTCCGCCCGCTTCTCTATGAGCTCGGCGATCTTCAGGAGGTAGCGCTTCCTTTCCCGGGCCGGGGTGCGGCTCCAGCGCTGAAAGGCCTCGTGGGCCGCCCGGGCCGCCCGCTCCACCTCCTTTTCCCCACCCCGGGCCGCCTGGCCCAGGACCTCCCCCGTGGCGGGGTCTAAGGAGGGGAAGGTGGCCCCGTCCTCCGAAGGGGCGAAGGCACCGCCGATGAAGTGCAGGGCGGGCCTCTCCTTTAGGGCCTTCCGGATGGCCTCAATGGTCTCCCAAGGGATGCCCGCCACCTGGTCTGCGTACCTCATGCTCCCTCCACCACCGGGTTTTCCAAAGCCCCGAGCCCCTGGATCTCCAGGCGCATCACGTCGCCGGGGAGGACCCGGCTAATCCCCTTAGGGGTGCCCGTAAGGAGGACGTCGTAGGGCTCCAGGGTCATGAACTCCGTGATGTACTCCAAAAGCTCGGCCACGCTGAAGAGCATCCTCGAGGTGTGCCCCTCCTGCCTCAGCTCCCCGTTCACGTAGGCCCTGAGCCAGAGGTTCTGGGGGTCTTCCACCTCGCCCACCACCAAAAAAGGCCCCAAAGGGCCGAAGGTGTCCCGCCCCTTAGCCCGGATGGGGGGGCGGAAGGTGTTCGTCACGTGGTCCCGGGCCACCAGGTCGTTGGCGATGGTGTAGCCCAGGACGTAGTCCAAAGCGTCCTTCGCCCGGACGCGGCGCATAGGCCGGCCCACCACCACCGCCAGCTCCACCTCGTAGTGGACGAACCCCACCCCCCTGGGGTAGCGCACGGCCCCCTTGTGGGGGAGGAGGCTGCTATTCGGCTTCCAGAAGAGGGCGGGCTCCTCGGGGCGCCCTAAGCCCAGCTCCTCCGCGTGGTCCGCGTAGTTCAGGGCCACCCCGATGACCTTCCCCGGGCTGAAGGGGAGGAGCCAGGTGACCCCCTCGGGGTCGTGGGCCTCCCCCGCCTCGTCCAGGAGGAGGCCCTCCCGGTAGACCCCGTGGTGCACCCGGCCCTGGGCGATGAAACGGCAAAGCTTCACGCCCGCACCTCCAAAAGCCCGTAGCGCTCGGCCATGGCCCTAAGGCGGGCCTCGATCTCCGGGGTGGTGGGGCCCAAGGGCAGGCGCCACTCCTTCTCAATAAGGCCCATCCAGGCCAGGACGGTCTTCAGGGGGATGGGGTTCGTGTCCCAGAAGATGGCCTCGTTGGCCTCGAGGAGGTGGTAGTGGAGCCTTCTTGCCCCCGCGTAGTCCCCGGAAAGGGCCTTCTCGCAGAGGAGGGCCACCTCCTTGGGGAGCCAGTTGGCGGTGGCGGCGATGGTGCCCACCGCCCCCAGGCTCATCATGGGGAGGGTGAGGCTTTCTAGGCCGCAGAAGACGAGGAAGTCCTCCCCCGCCTCTTGGAGGAGGTGGGAAACGTACTCCAGGTCCTTGGAGGAGTGCTTGAGGCCCACGATGTTGGGGAAGTCCCGCCGCAGGCGGGCCACGGTGGCGGGGGCGATCTCCACCCCCGCGCGGCCCGGGATGTTGTAGATCACCAGGGGGAAGTCCGGCACCGCCCGCGCCACCTCGGCGAAGTAGCGGTAAAGGCCCTCCTGGTTGGGCTTCACGTAGTAGGGGACGATGACCATGGCCCCGTCCGCCCCCACCGCCTTGGCGTAGCGGGTGAGCTCCAGGGTCTCCTCCAGCCGCAAGGCCCCGGTCCCCGCCAGGACCGGCACCCGCCCCGCCACCTCCTCCACCGCGATCCGGATCACCCGCTTCCTTTCCTCCAGGGTCTGGGTGCCGGGCTCGCCCGTGGTGCCGCCCACGCTCACCCCGTGGGAGCCCGCCTCCACCACCCGGCGGATGAGCCGCCTTAGGGCCGCCTCGTCGATCTCCCCGTTGCGGAAAGGGGTCACCAGAGGGGGGATGGACCCGCGAAACATGCGCCTCCTTTCGCCCCTCAGTCTTGGGGCGTGGAGCAGGGGGAGCAAGTGTAGGTATAGACGAAGAAAGGGGAAGTTTTTGTCTCAACGAACAAGAGAAGGGGGCTTTCCCTCTTCTTTCCCGAAGGGTATGGTGAGAATAAACAATGAAGGCGGGAGAATTTGTACCCCCAGACCTATCCTTCAGCGCCCTGGTGGGAGACCTGGGCCTCCCCCTCCTCCACCCCTCGGACCGGCCGGTGCTCCACCTTCTGGAGGCCCCAAGGCCCGTGCCCGTGGAAGGGGCCTTGGTCCTCTTCCCGCCCCCAAGCCTCTACCCCTACCGGGGGGCGAGCGGTTTCCTGGTGCGGGAACCCACGGAGGCCCTTCTGGCCTTTGCCCAAAAGGAGGGCCTAGGGGTGGCGGCCTACCCCCCCTGGCTGGCCCAGGAGGAGCTGGAGAAGGCCATCCGGCAGAGGCTTTTCCAGAAGGCGGGGGGGATGGCCCTGGCGGGGCTTTTGGACCTCTTCCTGAAGCTTCCCGACCGGGCCCTTCTGGAGGTCCTTCACCAGGCCACGGGGCTGGCCCTGGCCCGGGTGGCCCCCTGGGGGGAGGTGCTGGGCTTCGCGGGGCCCGTGCCCCCCAGGCACCCCCAGGAGGCGGGGGCGGGGCCGGGGTGGCTGGCCCTGGAGGCGGGGGAGGGGCTCCTTGTGGCCTACGGGGAGGAGGCCCTTCTGGGAAGGGCCCGGGGGCTTTTGGAGGTGGCCTCGAGGCTCCTCAGGCTCCGGGGCCTAGAGCGGAGCCTGGAAAGGATGCAGGAAGAAAGCCTGGGGGCGGCCCTTCTGGAGGGCCTCATCCTGGGGGAGGCGGAACCGGAGCGCCTTTTCGCCTTCGGCTTCGCGGAAGGGGTGGAGTGGGTCCTGGCCCTGGCCGAGCCCCCGCCCGTCCCCGGGCGGCACCGCCTGGCGGAGGAAAGGCGGCGGGAGGCCACCTTGGAGCTCAGAAGGCGGGCCGGGGCCTTCCTGGACCGGCTGGGCGTCCCCTACCTCCTCGCCCCCCGGGGGAACCGGGTGGTGGCCCTGTGGCAGGTGCACCACCCGGGGAGGGAGGCGGAGGGGCTCCTAAAGACCCTCCTTCCCGGAAGCCGCCTGGGCTACTCCGCGGTGCACGCGGGGGCCGAGGTGGAGGAGGCCTACCGGGAGGCCCTGATCGCCCTCAAGGCCGCCCGGAGCGGGGAGGCCCTGGCCTTCACCGCCTTGGACCCCGTGGCCTTCGTCCTCCTGCAGCAGTCCCCGGAGGACCTCAAGGCCCTGGTGGAGCGCTACCTGCCCCTCCCCCCCAAGCTCCTCAAGACCCTCGAGGTCTACCTGGACACCGCCGCCACCTCCCGGAAGGAGCACCTCCTGGAGGCCGCGGAAAAGCTCCACATCCATCCCAACACCCTCCGCTACCGCCTAAAGCGGATAGAAGCCCTCCTCGGGCCCCTCACCCGCCCCGAGACCCTGGCCCGGGTGCACCTGGCCCTTAGGGCCCGGGACCTGCTGGCGGGGTAGACCCTGGGGCTGGCCCTTCTTGTGTTTTTCTTCACGATTTTTCCAGCTCGTGCTAAAAGTCTCCCCTATAGCTCACCCACCCCAGGAAGCGCCCTCCCACCCCGCTCAGGCCCAGGCTCCAGGCCTCCCACCGGAGGGTAAGCCCCCCGAAGAGGCCCTGGCGCACCCCAAGAAGGCCCTGGAGGGCCAGCCCCTCCCCCTCCCAGGCCAGGGCCAAGGCCGCCCCCAAAGGGTAGACCCCTTCCAGGGTAAGGAGCCAGGGCCCCCAAAACGCGGTGTAGCCGAGAAGCCCCCGGGGGCCATCTTGGGTCCAGAAGGCCTCCCCGTACCCCACCCCCTCCCCCAGGGGCCAGCTCCCAAGGAGCCCCGCCCCCTCCCGGAAGAGGAAAAGCCGCCCCTCCTTCAGGGCCAGCTCGGCGAAGGGGCCCTTTTCGGTAAGGCCCAGGCGCAGGCGGTGCTCCGGGCCGTAGTGGGTGAGGAGGCCTCCCAAGACCCCGGTGCTTCCTCCCAAGGGGTTGGGGGCGTTCCAGGTGTAGGGGAAAAGCCGCCCCTCCCCCGGGGTGAGGGGCAGGCGGCCCAGGGTGAGGGCCCAGTCCCCCTCCTGGGCCTCCAAGAAGGCCCGCTCCAGGAGAAACTCGCCTTTCCCCCCGGGCAGGAGGAGGTAGGGGGCCAGGGCAAGGCCCAGGCGCACCCCCTCCAGGGTCCAGACCCCCTCCAGGCGCAGGTAGGCCACCCCCACCCCCCCTCCGCCCCTCAGGCCCACCTCCAGCCCCTGGCCCAAGGCCAGGCCCAGGAGGAGCCCCAAAACCCCCAAAGCCCTCCCCATGGCCAGGCCCCTAGCGGCGCTCCTCCCCCACGATCCGCCCGTCCTCGAGGCGCACCACCCGGCCCACGTGGGCGAGAAGCCGGGGGTCGTGGGTGGAGAAGAGGAAGGTCACCCCCCGCTCCCGGTTCAGGGCCTTCATGCGCTCAATGAGGGCCAGGCCGTTCTGGGAGTCCAGGTTGGCCGTGGGCTCGTCCGCCAGGACCAAGAGGGGCTCCGCGGCCAGGGCCCGGGCCACGGCCACCCGCTGCTGCTCCCCCCCGGAAAGCTGGTGGGGGCGGCGGTGGGCCTTGTCCTTGAGGCCCAAGGCCTCCAGGGCCCAAAGGGCCTTCTCCTCCCGCACCCTTCTCGGGACTCCTCTGAGCTCCAGGATGAAGCCCGCGTTTTCCAGCGCGGTGAGGACGGGGAGGAGGTTGTAGGCCTGGAAGACGAGTCCCACCCGCCCTAGGCGGAAGCGGGCCCTTTCCGCACGGGAGAGCCGGTCCAGGCGCACCCCCCCCACCCAGACCTCCCCCTCGGTGGGCAGGTCCAGCCCCGCGAGGAGGTGGAGGAGGGTGCTTTTCCCCGAACCGGAAGGCCCCACCAAGGCGGTGAACTCCCCCGCCTCCACCTGGAGGTCCACCCCCCTCAGGGCCCAGGTCTCCACCCCGTCCCCCCGGTACACCTTGGTCACGCCCTTGGCCTCTATGATGGGCACCGCATCACCTCCTTACGGCACGTAGCGCATGGCCTCCACCGGCTCCAGCCTCGAGGCCAGGTAGGCGGGCCACAAGGCGGCCAGGACGGCCACCCCCACCGCGTAGCCCAGGGTGAGGAGGAGGTCCTTGGGCGAAAGCCTACCGTAGAGCACCTCGGGGAGGCCGAACTCCCGGTACTGCTCCAAAAGGGCCTGGGGGAGGGGAAGCCGGAAACCGTCCGCCAGCGTAAGGTGCACCCCAAGCCCCAGAAGAAGCCCCACCCCCGCCCCCACCCCCACCAGGAGGAGGCTTTCCCAAAGGACCAGGGCCATGACCCGCCGGCCCGTAAGCCCCAAGGCGGCCAGGAGGCCGAACTCCCGGATGCGCTCCACCAGGCTGAGGTAGAGGGCGTTTAGGAGGATGAGCCCCGCCAGCGCGAAGAAGATCCCCACGTACACCCCCATGACCACGTCGTAAAGGGGCAGGAGGGCCGCGTAGAGGGGGTTGGCCTCCAGCCAGGTTTCCACGCTGAGGCCGGGGAGCCTGGGGCTGAGCTCCCCCTTCAGGGCCTCCAGGGGGGCCATCTCGTAAAGCCCCACCCCGGGAAGCCAAACCCTGAGGAGGGTCACCCGGCCCGGGGCCAGGAGGAGCTGGGCGTCCTCCAGGGGCACCAGGAGGGTGCGGGCCTCCAGCTGGGTTTCCGGCAGGTCCAAAAGCCCCACCACCCGGAAGGGGTACACCCCCAGGCCCAAGCCCCCGGGAGCGTAGGCCACCACCTCGTCCCCGAGGCCCACCCTAAGGGCCCGGGCCAAAGCCTCCCCCAGAAGGGCCTCCCCGGGGGCCTCGGGCAGGCGGCCCGCGGAGAGGGCCCGCTTCTCCCGGCGGAAGGCCTCCGGCTCCAGGCCCGTGAGGCTCACCGCCCGGCTCCGCTCCCCGGCGATGAGGAGGGCCGCCCCCTCCAGGGCCCCCTCGAGGGTGGCCCCAGGGGGCAGGTCCAGGGGGGGTGGGGTGAAGGCCAGGCTCTCCAGGTCCTCCTTCTCCCGGTAGCCCTCCACCCGCACCACCAGGTGGCCCGTGCGCTCCAGGATGAGACGCAAAAAGGCGTCAAAGGCCCCGGCGTAGACGGAGAGGAAAAGGAGGGAGAGGAAGACCACCAGGGCCACCACCCCCAAGGTGGTGAGGCTCCGGCCCGGGGTCCTCAGGAGGTTGCGCCAGGCCAGGCGGAACACCTAGCACCCCCTTTCCAGGGCCAGGGGGTTGAAGCAGGCGGGCGGCACCGGCCCTACCTTGACCT
This sequence comes from Thermus oshimai DSM 12092, assembly GCF_000373145.1. NCBI lineage: Bacteria > Thermotogati > Deinococcota > Deinococci > Thermales > Thermaceae > Thermus > Thermus oshimai. The sequence continues at coordinate 163,549 of NZ_KB890619.1, read as the reverse complement.
CACCGATCTCCACCACCGTGCGGTAGCCCGGGCGCAGGAGGTCCAGGAGCTCCATCCGCCCAGGGAGGACCGTGCCGGAAAAGCGCTGGTAGGCCGAAAGGCGAAGCTCGCGCACCGCCTGGCCCCGCTGGTCGTAGTAGAGGATGCGCTCGGGAAGGTCCTCCTTGAGGTAAACCTCCACCCGGCCGTAGGGCGTGGGGGCCTGGGGCTTGGGGAGGAGGACCAGGACCCCCTTCTCCTCGCTCACGGTGAAGAGCTCCTCCAGGTCCCGGCCCATGAGGTCCTGGTAGGTGAGGTCGGAGCCCAGAAAGCGCTCGCTCCGGCCCGTGGGGGGGAGGCGGAGGGTGCGGCCTAAGCGGGGGTCGTAAAGGTAAAGCTCCGCGCCCAGGGAAAGGAAGGCCTGCCCAGCCTCCGAGCGGGGCTCCAGCACCCGGAGGTGGGCCCTTTGGCCGTCGGTGTACACCTTGAGGCGGTAGACCCTTTCGGATTGGGGCCGGACCACCTTGAGGACATAGACCGCCTGGTGCTCCGGGCCCCTTAAGCGGTCCAAGACCGCCCTGAGCTTCTCCGCGGGGCTTTGGGCCAGAGCCAGGGCTAAGAGGAGGAGCCAGGAAAGGCGCCGCATCCTTCACTCTCCTTTCAGGTACCGGGGCAGGGAAAGCCCGAGGACAAGCCGCCCCGGGAAGAGGAGGGCCAGGAGGCCGGAGAAGACCACCACCGCCCCCGCGTAGAAGGCGTAAACGGGCCGCACGGCGGTGTAAAGGGCTTCGGAGAGGCCGGACTCCGGCAAAAGCTCCATGGAAAGCCGCATGAGGGGGCCGAAGACGTTGTGGGTGGAGGTGTAGGCGAGAAGGCCATAGCCCAGCAGGAGGCCTAGGGCCAGGCCCACCAGGCTGGCCAGGGCGGCCTCCAGGGCCACCAGCCCCGCAAGGCCCCAAGGGGTGAGGCCCAGGCTTTCCACCACCGCAAACTCCCTAAGCCGCTCCCGCACGGAAACGTAGGTGGTGCTCACCACCGCCACCGCCGCCAGGAGCATGAAAAGGAGGAGGAGGGGGATGTAGAAGAGGCGGCTGCCCTCGTAGTCCGCCCGGATGGGCCCCATGAGGTCCCAAACCCCCTTGGCCAGGAGGTCTTCCGGGAGGAGGGCGTTGAGCTCCGCGGCCACCTGGGCCTCCCTCCCCCGGGGCACCTTCAGGGCCAGGTGGGTGGCCAGGGCCCCGGTGAGGGCCCGGGCGTCCTCCAGGTGCACGTACACCCCGCCGTAGTCCACGTTGGACACCCCCGCCCGCAGGATCCCCACCACGGCGAGGCCCAGGGCCTGGGGGCCCTTTAGGGCGCTCGCCTCCACCACCAGCCGCTCCCCCAGGCGGACGTCCAGGCGCTCGGCGAGCTTGGCCCCCAAGACCACCTCCCCGGGGGCGGAAAGCCAGCGCCCCTCCGCCACCTTATAGGGCACCCGAGAAAGGGCCTTCTCCCCTTCCGGGTCCACCCCCAGGACCACGCCCCCCTCGAGGCGGTAGGGGGAGCGGAGGAGGGCGTAGAAGGCGAGCCTCGGGGTCGCGGCCTGCACCAGGGGGTGGGCCAGGGCGGGCAGGGCCGAAAACCCCTGGTTTGGGTCCGGGTCCTCCCAGTAGGCCCGGCGGGCCACCTCCACCGGGGCCTCCACATAGGCCCCGTAGGCCTCCACCAGGCTCTCCCCGTAGCCGTCCAGGAAGCCGAACATGAAGAGGACGGCCACGGTTACGTAGATCACCACCAAGGAGAGAAGGCCGGTGCGCCGCTTCTGCCTCAGGAGGTTGCGCCAGGCGAGCCTTAAGAGGGTCATCCCTCCTCCTCGTAGCGCCTTAAGAGCTCCGGAAGGGCCCGCTCAAAAAAGGCGTATAGGCGGTGCATCTCCCTTAGCCGCTCCCCCTTTTCGGGAGGGAGGAGGGCCAGGCCCCGCTCCGCGGCCTCCCGGTATAGGCTTAGGGCCCGGGCCTTTTCCAAAAGGAGCCTCCGCCAGGCCCCGGGCCGGACGGTGTACCGGTCCGCCCGCTCCCCCGGCCGCCTGAGCTTCTCCACCAGGCCGAGGCGGGTGAGGAGGTGGAGGGCGGGGCTTAAGGCCCCCTTGCTCACCGAGAGGGCCTCCCCCATCTCCCTGGCCGTCTGCTCCGGAGGGTCGGCCACCAGGAGCCAGGCCAGCACCCGGCCCGCCATCCGGGGCAGGCCCGCCCCTTCAAAGAGGAGGGCGGTCTCCTCCACCCAGGCCTTCAGGGGGGCTTCCACGGGGTTAGGCTACTGGAGTCTGAAAGTTCTGTCAACCCCAAACTTTTCAAACCTCAAAGACCCTCAGCAAGGCCTAAACTGAGACTGTGGACCGGGAAGAGTACGAGCGCTGGCTAGCCCAAGCCAAGCACACCCTGGCCTCCGCGGAGCGGGACGCGGAGGAAGGGGACTACGACTGGGCCTCTTTCAAGGCCCAACAGGCGGGGGAGTACGCCCTCAAAGGGCTCCTTAGAGGCCTAGGCCAAGCGGCCCATGGACACAGCCTCAAGCGGCTCCTGAGCGTCCTAGAAGGGGCAGGGGTAGCCATACCCCCTGAGCTACTGGAATCCGCCCAGGAGCTGGACATCCACTACGTGCCCGCCCGCTACCCGGACGCCTACCCGGAAGGAAGCCCCTTTGAGTTCTACAACGCCAAAAGGGCCCGGGAAGCCCTGGAGGCCGCCCGGCGGATCCTCACCTGGGTGGAGGACGCATGGCGGGCCCTCTAGCCAAGGCCTTGGCCCAGCGGCAGAGGGCACGGGAAGCCCTCCTGGAGGAAGCCCGGGCCTACGCGAAAAGGGTCCGGGAAGCCCTGGGGGAAGCGGAGGTCTACCTTTTCGGCTCCGTGGCCCGGGGGGATTTCAACCTGGAAAGCGACCTGGACCTCCTGGTGGTCTCCCCCGCCCTGCCCCAAGACCCCCTGGAGCGGGCCCGGCTCCTCTTCGCCCTGCGCCAGGGGCGGGAAGAGCCCAGGGGCCTCCTCCCGGAGGAGTTCGCCCGCCTTAGGGCCAAGGGAGGGCTATGGTTTTTGGAAGGGGCCCTTAGGCTCTAGGGCCCCGCTTTTGCTTCGGCGGGGTACTTAAAGCTCCACCAGGTCCACCCGCTCCAGCACAGGGAGGCCCCTCAGGGCCTCCAGCACCTCGGGGCTGGGCTTCTGGTCCACGGTGAGGACGAAAAGGGCCCGCCCCCCGGGCACGTCCCGCCCAAGCTGCATCCCGGCGATGTTCACCCCGGCCTCGCCGAGGAGGGTCCCCACCTGGCCCACCACCCCGGGGCGGTCGTAGTTCACGCAGACCAGCATGTACCCCTCGGGGACCACCTCCAGGGCGTAGTCGTCTATACCCACCAGCCGGGGCCTCCCCGCGATGACCACCCCCCGGGCCCGGCGCTCCTCCTGGTCCGTGGCCAGGCGCACCTCCACGAGGCGGGTGTACTCCCCCGCTTCCTCCTGCCTGCGGGTTATGAGCCGCACCCCCCGGTCCTTGAGGAGGGGCCTGGCGGAGACCAGGTTCACCGCCTCCTCTCCCAAAACCCGGGCCAAGAACCCCTTGGCCACCGCGCTGGCGATGGGCTCGGGGTCCTTCTCAAACTGCCCCAGGAAGCTCACCTCCAGGACCTCCGGCCGCCCCCGGGTGATCTGGGCGAGGAGCTTGCCCAAGGCCTCCCCCAGGGGCAAAAACCCCTTCAGGGCCTGGAGGGCCTCGGGGTCAAAGCCGGTGTTTAAGGCGTAGGAGAGGTCCCCTTCCAGGGTGCGCACCACCCGTTCCAACACCGCCTCCCCCACCCGGTCCTGGGCCTCCAAGGTGTTGGCCCCCAGGTGGGCGGTGAGGACCACCTTGGGGTGCTGGAGAAGGGGGTGGTCCTTAGGGGGGGGCTCCTCCGCGAACACGTCCAGGCCCGCGGCGAAGAGGTGGCCCTCCTCCAGGACCTCAAGAAGGGCCTTTTCGTCCACAATCCCGCCCCGGGCGGCGTTCACCACCACCGCCCCCCGGGGGAGGAGGTAGAGTTCCCGGCGGCCGATCATCCCCCGGGTCTCCTCCGTAAGGGGGGTGTGGACGGTGAGGAAGTGGCTCTGGCGGAGCATGTCCGAAAGGTCTTCCAGAAGCTCCACCCCCAGGCTTTCCGCCCGGGTCTTGGGGATGTAGGGGTCGTAGGCCAGGACCCGCATCTCAAACCCCTTGGCGAAGCGGGCCACCTGGCCGCCGATCCGCCCCAGGCCCACGATGCCCAGGGTCTTGCCCTTGAGCTCCAGGCCCAAGAACTTCCGGTCCCACTCCCCCGCGCGGATCTTGCGGTCGGAAAGGGCGATGCCCCGGGCGGCGGCCAGGAGGAGGCCGAAGGCGAGCTCGGCGGCGGAGCGGGTGTTGGCCTCGGGGACGTTCACCACCAGGATGCCCAGGCGGCTTGCGGCCTCGAGATCCACGTTGTCCACCCCCACCCCGCCCCGGCCCACCACCTTAAGCCGCTTGCCCCGCCGTAGGAGCTCCGCATCCACCTGGGTGCGGCTTCGGGTGATGAGGGCGTCGTAAGCGGGGATGACCTCCAAAAGCTCCTCCCGGCCGATCCCGGGCCGGTAGTCCAGAAGGACCCCGGGGTAGCGCACCTCCCCCAGGCGCATGTCGTCCGAGACCAGGACCCTCCACATAAGGCCAAAGCTAGCACCCGGAAGGCCCCCCGGCAAGGGAGGGCCTACACTACACCATAAGGGCTATGGTATCCTGGCCGGGACCAAAAGGAGGGGTATGAAGGTAGCCCTGGTAACCGACTCCACCGCCGACCTACCCAAAGCCCTTAGGGACGAGCTAGGCATCCAGGCCGTGCCCCTGTACGTGAACCTGGGGGGCCGGGTCTATAGGGATTGGGAGGAGATCACGCCCAACGAGGTCTTCCAGAAGGTGCGGGCCGGGGAGGCCTTCCCCACCACCAGCCAGCCCTCCCCCGAGGACTTCGTCCGCGCCTACGAAAAGGCCCTGGAAGGAGCGGACCACGTGCTTTCCATCCACATCTCCGCCCGGCTTTCCGGCACGGTGCAGTCTGCGGAGCTCGCCGCGCAAAACTTTCCAGGCCGGGTCACGGTCTTTGACAGCCAAGGAGCCTCCTTGGGGATCGGGATGATGGTCCTAAGGGCCCACGAGCTCCTCTCGGAAGGGGCGGGCCTCGAGGCCGTTTTGGAAGAGCTCAAGCGCCTCCGCGCCGACCACTTCGTGCGCTTCAGCGTGGCCACCCTGGAGTTCCTAAAACGGGGGGGGCGGATCGGGGGGGCCCAGGCCCTTCTCGGCACCCTTCTCGGCATCAAGCCCATCCTCACCCTCAAGGAGGGCCGGGTGGAGGCCGCGGGCCGGGCCCGGGGGGAGCGGAAGGCCAAGGAGGAGATCCTCAAGGACTTTAGGGCCTGGGGGGAGGGCCGGAAGCGGATCCGCGCCTTCTTCCTCTACGGGGGGGAGGAAGGGGCGGTGGAGGAGCTTAAGGCCATGGTCCTGCAAAGCGGCCTGCCCGTGGAGGAGGTCCTCACGGGGGAGCTTGGGGCGGTGATCTCCAGCCACACGGGGCCGGGAACCTATGGGTTTTACGCCTACAGCCTCTAAGGTGGCCTTCGTGGCCGACAGCACCCTGGGCCTTTCCCCGGAAGAGGCCCTGAAAGAGGGCATCCACCTGGTCCCCCAGCAGGTGATCCATGGGGGCCGGGCCTACCGGGACCTGGTGGAGATCCGCCCCGAGGAGGTCTTGCGCCTCCTGGAAAAGGGGGAGCGCCTCACCACCAGCCAGGTGGCCCCGGAGGACCTAAGGGAAACCTACGAGAGGCTCCTTAAGACCCACGACCGGGTGCTTTCCGTCCACGTCTCCGGGAAGCTTTCGGGCACGGTGGCCACCGCGGAGAGCGTAGCCCGGGCTTTCGGAGGCCGGGTTTTGGTCCTGGACTCCTGGTCCCTCAACGGGGGGCTCAGGCTGGTCCTGGAGGAGGCCCGCCGCCTCCTCAGGGCCGGGGTGGCCTGGGAGGGGCTGGAAGGGGCCCTGGCCCCTTTCCGGGCCCGGGTGCGGGGGTATGTCCTCCCCAAGACCCTCACCTACCTCCACCGCTCGGGGCGGATCAGCGGCCTGCAGCACTTCGTGGGGGGGCTTCTTCGCATCCTCCCCGTGTTGGAAATCCGGGAGGGCGGGGTCTTCCCCGGCCCCCGGGTGCGGGGCTTCGGGGAGGGGCTTAGGAAGGTGGCCGAGCTCTTCCGGCGGGACTTCCCGGAAGGGGCCCAGGCCTACCTGGCCCACGCGGGGAACGAGGAAGGGGCCAGGGCCTTGGGGGCGGCCATCCGCCAGGAAGGGGTGGAGGTCCTGGGGGTGCTCCCCGCGGGGGCGGCGGTGAGCGTCCACACCGGCCCCGGCACCGTGGCCCTCTTCGCCGGGCCCAGGGGGTGAAGGGTGCGGGCGGTGGTGCAGCGGGTCTCCGAGGCCCGGGTGGAGGTGGAGGGGGAGGTGGTGGGGGCCATCGGGGTGGGGCTCCTCGTCCTCCTCGGGGTGGCGCGGGAGGACAATAAGGAAGACGCCCTTTACCTGGCCCGCAAGATCGTGGCCCTGCGCGTCTTCCCCGACCTCGAGGGCAAGATGAACCTCTCCCTCAAGGAGGTGGGGGGGGAGGTGCTCCTGGTGAGCCAGTTCACCCTCTACGCCGACACCCGCAAGGGGAACCGGCCCTCGTTTCTAGAGGCCGCGCCCCCTGAGGTGGGGCGGAGGCTTTTTGAGGCGGCCCTCGAGGCCTTCTTGGAGCAGGGGGTGCACGTGGAAACCGGGGTCTTCGGGGCCCACATGCGGGTCCACCTGGTGAACGACGGCCCCGTGACCCTCATCCTGGACTCCAAGGACCGGCTCAAACCGCGCTAGGCCGCCCCAAGAGGTAGCCCTGGCCCAGGCGGTACCCCACCTGGAGGAGCCAGCGCCGCTGCTCCTCCGTCTCCACCCCCTCGGCCACGGCCTGAAGGCCCAGGGTGCGGGCGAGGTCCAACGCCGCCCGGAGCACCGCCTCGGCCTTGGGGTTCTGGCCGATGCCCCAGGTGAAGGCCCGGTCCACCTTGAGGGCATCAAAGGGGTTCTCCACCAGGGCGTTCATGGAGGCGTACCCCTGGCCGAAGTCGTCCAGGGCCAGGCCGAAACCCAAGCCCTTCAGGGCCTTTAGGACCTCCCCGACCCCCGGCTGGGCCAGGCTGTACTCCGTGACCTCCACCTCCAGAGGGCGCCCCCTTAGAAGGGCCGCGGTCTCCAGAAGCCGGGGGTCGGCGAGGGTTTTGGGGGAGAGGTTCAGGTGGAGGGGAAGCCCAAGGTCCAGCTCCCGAAGCCTGTTCAGAAGCCAAAGGTCCATCTCCACGATGAGGCCGGTCTCCTCCGCCAGGGGGATAAAGGTTCCGGCGGACACCAGGCGGCCTTCCACCTCCAGGCGGAGGAGGAGCTCCAGGGCCACGGGCTTCCCGCTTTCCAGCTCGGCGATGGGCTGGGCGTGGATGCGAAACCCCTCCCCCTCCAGGGCGGCCGACAGGAGGGCCAGGGTGTCCTGCCGCTCCCGGTGGGCCCGGGCCAGCTCCGGGTTGAAGAAGGCCAGCCCCCCCTCCTTCCGGGCCTCGGCCAGGGCCAGATCGGCGTGCCGGAGGAGCTCCCCTAGGCTGGCCCCGTCCTCCGGGAAAAGGGCCACCCCCAGGGCCACCCGCAACCAGGCGGCCCCGCCCGGGGGCAGGGGAAGCCCCTTTAGGGCCCGCTCCAAGCAGCCCTCCACCCGCAAGGCCGCCTCCTTGCCCCCCTGGAGGAGGAGGGCGAAGCTCCCGGGGCCAAGCTGGTAGAGGCGGTCCGGGAACTCCAGGCAGGACCTTAAGGCCGCCAGGAGGGCTCGAGCCAGGGAAAAGTGGGCCTGCCAAGCCTCCCCTTGGAGCCCCTGCCACTCCATGAGCCCCAGGGCCCAGGAGCCCTCCTTGAGCAGGGCCGGGGCCTCCTCCTCCAGGAGGAGGCGGTTGGGGAGGTGGGTCTGGGGGTCGTGGTAGGTGAAGAAGGCGGTCCTCTTGCGCTCTTCCTCCGTGGCCAGGACCATCTCCAGGCCCGAAGCCAAAAGCCGGAAGGCCTCCTCCACCTCCGGCCCCAGGGGGGCCTGGGCCCGGGCCAGGAGAAGCCCTAAGGCCTCCCCGCCCGCCCCGCCCGCCTCCAGGCGGGCGTAGAGCCCCTCTCCCTGTAAAAGGCCCTGGACCTCCGGGGGCAGGCCCTCCCAAAGCGCCCGGTGGGCCTCCCCCTCCAGGCGCCCCTGGGAAGCGGGGAGGGCCAGGGGGTAAAGCTCCGCGGCGGGGAAGGCCCGGCCCCGCCAGGGGGCGAGGTCCAGGCCGCTTGCCGCCACCATGGAGTAACGCCCGTCCAGGCCCTTTAGGAAAAGGACCAATCCCCCCACCCCCAGCAAACCCTCCCGGGCCTCCTGAAGGAGGGCCAGCGCCAGGCCCGGGGAAAACCCCTCCCGCAGGAAGCGTTGGTTGAAGTGGAGGAGGGCGGCCTGAACCCGGCTCAAGGCGTACTCCCGGGTCACCAGGCGGGAGGTGGCCAGGTAGCCTTCCAGCTTCCTTCCGGGGCCGTAAAGGGGCGCCAGGATCTTTTGCTCGGCGATGAGCCGCCCGTCCTTCCGGCGGTTGAGGAAAAGGGCCTGGAAGGCGCCTCCCCCTTCCAGGGTCCGCCAGAGGCTCTGATAAAACTCCGGGGGATGGAGGCCGGACTTGAAAACCCGGGGCGTGGCCCCTAGGAGCTCCTCCGGCCTATAGCCGGTGACGGCCTCCAGGGCGGGGTTGGCGTAGAAGATGCGCCCCTGGCGGTCCGTGAGGAGGATGCTCTCCGGCACCTGCTCCACCACCTGGGCCAGTTGGTAGGCCCGGGCGTAGGACCGGATCCGCTCCATGGCCTGGCCCGCCAGGCCGGCCAGGTCCTCCAGGAGGGCCACCTCCTCCGCGTCAAAGGCGTCGGGCTCCGCGGCGTACACGTTCAGGGCCCCCCAGACCTCACCCTCCACCCAAAGGGGAAAGGCCGCGCTGGAGGCGAAGCCAAAGGCCTGGGCCCGGAGGCGCCAGGGGCCGTAGCGGGGGTCTGCCCCCACGTCCCGGAGCACCTGGGGCCGGCCCTCGCGGATGGCCCGGCCCGTGGGGCCCTGGCCCTCGGGGGTCTCGTCGTGGCGGACCGCGAGCCCCTCCAGGTAGCCCACCGCCCCGGCCGCCTCCCGGGGCACCACCCGGCCCCCGGGCCCCTTCTCCCCCACCCAGGCCAGGAGGTACCCCTCCTCCACCAAGAGGGCGCAAAGCCCCTTCAGGTAGGCCGAGGCCGCCTGGTCCAGGTGGCTTGGCGCCTCCAAGGCCAAGCGGGCCCCCCGGTGGAGCACCCGGGCGGCCCGCTCCGCCCGCTCCCGCAACACCGCCAGGGCCAGAAGCCCCGCCGCCTCCTCCAAGGCCAGGCGCGCCTCCGGGGAAAGCGCCTGGCCCGGGGCCAGGTAGAGGTTTAAAACCCCCAGCACCCGCTGCCCCGCGGCGATGGGGAAGATGGCGTGGCCATGGGGGGGCATACCGGGGTAGCGGGTGGTGTGGGCCTCCGTCACCCCCGAAAGCTCCAGGGGCGCCCCTTCCTGGGCCACCCGGCCGCACAGGCACTGCCCTAAAGGCACCTGGGCGCACAGGCGCTGGAGGGGCTCGTCCAGGTTGCGCTGGGCCACCAGCTGAAGCCGCCCCCCCTTCATGAGGAAGAGGGCGCCTTTGGCCTCGAGGGTCAGCCAGGGTTCCCGAAGAAGGGAGTCCAGGGCCAGCTGGAGGCGCTCTTCCAAAGGAAGGGGGCGGAGAAGGGTTTGGGCCAGGTCAAGGGTGAGCCTGAGGCGCTCCGGCATGTCTTTAGATTCATTTTCACAGAGCAAGGTGAGACGAACCTTAAGATGGTCCTCTCATCCCCCTCACAGGGTACAGAGTAAACTGAAGGCACTCCCTAGAAGGAGTGCTATGGACAAGCCCAAACCCCAAGACTGGATCCCCCTCATCAAGCCCTACGCCAAGCCGGACACCCTAAGAAGCCTCCGCCAGGTGGCGGACACCCTCCTCCCCCTCCTCCTCCTCTTCTTCCTGGCCCACAAGGCCCTCTCCGTCTCCCTTCTCCTCACCCTGGCCCTGGATATGGTGGCCGCCCTTTTCCTGGTGCGGCTTTTCATCCTCCAGCACGACGCGGGCCACGGCTCCTTCTTCCCCAAGAGGTGGATGAACGACCTCCTGGGCTTCTTCACCGGGGTGCTCACCCTGGTGCCCTACCACCACTGGCAGCTCTCCCACGCCCGCCACCACGCCACCAGCGGCAACCTGGACAAGCGGGGCGTGGGGGACATCTACACCATGACCCTGGAGGAGTACCTGAAGGCCACCCCCTGGGAGCGCCTGAAGTACCGGGTCTACCGGAACCCTTTCGTGATGTTCTTCATCGGGCCGGTGTACGTCTTCATGCTCTCCTACCGCCTGCCCCTGGGGTACGGATCGGACAAGCCCTCGGTGAGGAACAGCGTGGCCCTCACCAACCTTTTCCTCACCCTCCTCCTCGCGGGCATCGTCCTCCTCTTCGGCGTGAAGACCCTCCTTTTCGTCTACCTCCCCATCCAGTACCTGGCGGGCATGGTGGGGATCTTTCTCTTTTATGTCCAGCACCAGTTTGAGGACGCCTACTGGGAGCACGACCCCCGCTGGGAGCACCTGAAGGCGGCCATGGAGGGGAGCACCTACCTGAAGCTCCCCAAGGTCCTAGAGTGGCTCACGGGGAACATCGGCTTCCACCACATCCACCACCTGGCCCCCAAGATCCCCAACTACCACCTGCCCAAGGTCCAGGAGGAGGTGGACCTGGTGAAGGTGGCCCCCACGGTGACCCTAAAGGATGCCTTCCAGATCGCCTTCGCGGACCTGCACCTCCACGACGAGGAAAAAAGGAAGCTGGTGGGGTTTAAGGAAGCCCACCGCCGCCTGAGGCAAAAGCCGGCCAGGGCCTGATAAGATGGCCCCATGCGCCGGGTGCTGGTGGCAGGCAACTGGAAAATGCACAAGGTACCCTCGGAGGCCCGGGTCTGGCTTGCGGAGCTGAAACGGCTCCTCCCCCCCTTGGATTCCGAAGCGGCGGTCCTCCCCGCCTTCCCCATCCTCCCCGTGGCCAAGGAGGTCCTGGGGGGGAGCCAGGTGGCCTACGGGGCCCAGGACGTCTCCGCCCACCGGGAGGGGGCCTACACCGGGGAGGTGTCCGCACGGATGCTGAAAGACCTCGGCTGCCGCTACGCCATCGTGGGCCACTCGGAGCGCCGCCGCTACCACGGGGAAACCGACGCCCTGGTGGCGGAGAAGGCGAAAAGGCTTCTAGAGGAGGGGATCACCCCCATCCTCTGCGTGGGGGAGCCCCTGGAGGTCAGGGAGCGGGGCGAGGCCGTGCCCTACACCCTGAACCAGCTCCTGGAAAGCCTCCGGGGCGTGGAGCCCCCTGCCCCCGAGGCCCTGGTGGTGGCCTACGAGCCCGTCTGGGCCATCGGCACCGGGAAAAACGCCACCCCCTCCGACGCCGAGGCCATGCACCGGGCCCTCCGCCAGGCCCTCTCCGAGCGGTACGGGGCGGGCTTTGGGGAACGGGTGCGCATCCTCTATGGGGGGAGCGTGAACCCCAAGAACTTCGCCGACCTCCTCTCCCAGCCCAACGTGGACGGGGGCCTGGTGGGGGGGGCGAGCCTGGAGCTGGAAAGCTTCCTGGCCCTTCTCCGCATCGCGGGGTAGAGGTTTGCCCGTCCCCCAGCCTAGGGAAAAGCACCTACAATGAAAGCATGGGCTGGGAAGAACGGATCACCGTTGACCCTAAGGTGATGGGCGGCAAACCCTGTATCCGGGGCATGCGCATCACCGTGGGTACCCTTCTGACCCTCCTTAGGCACCAAACCCCGGAGGAGATCCTCCAGGACTACCCGTATTTGGAGCCTGAGGACATAGACGCCGCCTTAGCCTACGCTGCCCACCTTGCAGACCAGGAGGTAAGGGCCTGAAGATTCTGGTGGATGTCAACCTTACCCCCAGGTGGGTCGGGTTTCTGGGGGAGCATGGCCTCATCGCTGTCCATTGGTCCTCTTTAGAAGCCCTCAACGCCAAGACGAGGAGCTACTTGAAGCCGCAATCCGGGGAGAATACGTGCTCCTCACCCATGACCAGGACATGGGAACCCTCCTTGCGCTCAAGCAGACCACCCAGCCCAGCGTGGTGTTGCTCCGCACCAGCGACCTAAGGCCTGGGGTGGTAGGCCCGAAGCTGGTAAGTATCCTGAACGACCTACGGGAAGATCTGCAGGCAGGCGCCTTGGTGGTGGTAGAGGACGAGCGGATCCGCCTGCGTCGGTTACCCATCTAAGGCCCAACCCTCCCAATGCGCACGCCCAAGGTCTAGACTTAAGATCATGCGCCTCCACCCCCGGACCCAAGCCGCCAAGGAGAGCATCTTCCCCAAGATGAGCGCCCTGGCCGCGAGGCTCGGGGCGGTGAACCTGGGCCAGGGCTTCCCCTCCACCCCCCCGCCCGCCTTCCTCCTCGAGGCCGTGGGGCGGGCCCTGGGCCGCTACGACCAGTACGCCCCCCCGGCGGGCCTGCCCCTTTTGCGGGAGGCCTTGGCCGAGGAGTTCGGGGTGGAGCCCGAGGGCGTGGTGGTCACCTCAGGGGCCACGGAGGCCCTTTACGTCCTCCTGCAAAGCCTGGTGGGCCCCGGGGACGAGGTGGTGGTCCTGGAGCCCTTCTTTGACGTGTACCTGCCGGACGCCTTCCTGGCGGGGGCCGAGGCCAGGCTGGTCCGGGTGGACCTCGGGGAAGAGGGCTTCCGGCTGGACCTAAAGGCCCTGGAAGGGGCGGTCTCGGAAAGGACCCGGGCCCTCCTCCTCAACGCCCCCATGAACCCCACGGGCCTGGTCTTCCGGGAGGATGAGCTTAAGGCCGTGGCCGAGCTTGCCCGGCGGAAGGGCCTCTTCCTCATCTCCGACGAGGTCTACGACGAGCTCTACTACACCCCCTCGCCCCCACCCCGCCTAAAGGACCTCGCCCCGGAGCGGACCTTCACCGTGGGGAGCGCGGGGAAGCGCCTCGAGGCCACCGGCTACCGGGTGGGCTGGATCGTGGGGCCGAAGGACTACATGGGGACCCTGGCGGGGATGCGCCAGTGGACGAGCTTCTCCGCCCCAAGCCCCCTGCAGGCCGGGGTGGCGGAGGCCTTAAGGGTGGCGCGGCGGGAGGGGTTTTACGAGGCCCTGCGGGAGGGCTACCGGAGAAGGCGGGACCTCCTCTACGAAGGCCTAAAGGCCCTGGGCCTCAAAGCCTTCCTCCCCCAGGGGACCTACTTCCTCATGGCCGAGCTTCCGGGGTGGGAGGCCTTCCGCCTCTTGGAAAGGGCGCGGGTGGCCCTCATCCCGGGGGAGGCCTTCTACCGGGAAAACCCGCCCCAAGGGCTTTTCCGCTTCGCCTTCTGCAAGAAGGAGGAGGAGCTGGAGCTCGCATTGGAGCGCCTTGGGGCTGTGGTAAACTCCCAGGCGTGAAGCTAAAGCCAGTGGGGTACCTGGAAAGAGGCGAGCTTCCCCTAGAAAAGGGGGAAGCCTTGAGGCTGTACCGGGCCATGCGGCGGGCCCGGTTTTTTGATGAGAAGGCCATGACCCTCCAGCGCCAGGGGCGGCTTGGGGTCTACGCCCCCTTCATGGGGCAGGAGGCGGCCCAGGTGGGGGTGGGCCTGGCCCTGGGGGAGGGGGACTGGGTGGTGCCCTCCTACCGGGAGACGGCCCTCCTCCTCACCCGGGGGGTGCCCATCCACGTCCTCCTCCTCTACTGGCGGGCCCACCCCGCGGGCTGGGGCTTCCCCGAGGGGGTGCGGGCGGTAAACCCCTACATCCCCATCGCCACCCAGATCCCCCAGGCGGTGGGCCTGGCCCTGGCCGGGCGCCACCGGGGGGAAGGGTGGGTGGTGGCCACCAGCATTGGGGACGGGGGGACCAGCGAAGGGGACTTCCACGAAGGGCTCAACTTCGCCGCGGTCTTCCAGGCCCCGGTGATCTTCCTGGTGCAGAACAACGGCTACGCCATCAGCGTGCCCCGGCATAGGCAGATGCGGGTGGACTACATCGCCCGAAAGGCGGAGGGGTACGGGATGCCGGGGGTGGTGGTGGACGGGAACGACGCCGTGGCGGTGTACCTCGAGGCCAAGAAGGCCGTGGAAAGGGCCCGCAAGGGGGAGGGCCCCACCCTCCTGGAGGCCCTCACCTACCGTCTGGCCCCCCACACCACCTCCGACGACCCCTCCCGCTACCGCACCCGGGAGGAGGAGGAGGCCTGGCGGAAGAAGGACCCCGTCCTCCGCTTCCGCAAGGCCCTGGAGGAGGGGGGGCTTTGGGGGGAGGAGGAGGAAAGGGCCCTCCTAGGGGAGCTGGAAGAGGAGTTCGCCCGGGAGCTCGCCCTTGCGGACAGCGCCCCCGAGCCCCGCCCCGAGGAGATCGTGGAGCACGTGTACAAGGAGATGGGCCCCGACCAAAGGCGGGCCTTTGAGGCCTTGAGGCAGGGCCTTCACCTGGAGGAGGTATGGTGAAGGAAAAGACGCGGGTCCTGAACATGGTCCAGGCCATCAACGAGGCCCTGGACCTGGCCCTGGCGCAGGACCCCAGGGTCCTCGTCTTCGGGGAGGACGTGGGGCGGCTTGGGGGGGTCTTCCGGGTCACGGAGGGGCTCCAGGCCAAGCACGGGGAGGCGCGGGTCTTTGACACCCCCCTGGCGGAAAGCGGCATCCTGGGGCTGGCCATCGGCCTGGCCATGGGGGGGATGCGGCCCGTGGCCGAGATCCAGTTCGCGGGCTTCCTGTACCCCGCCCTGGACCAGATCCTCTCCCACCTGGGCCGCTGGCGGCACCGCTCCCGGGGGCGGGTGGGGCTTCCCGTGGTGGTGCGGGCCCCTTACGGGGGCGGGGTCCACACCCCGGAGCAGCACGCGGACTCCCCCGAGGCCATCCTCTGCCACACCCCGGGGGTGAAGGTGGTGATCCCCTCTAGCCCCGAAAGGGCCAAGGGCCTCCTCCTCGCGGCCATTGAGGACGAGGACCCGGTCTTCTTCCTGGAGGCCATCAAGCTCTACCGGGGGGCGCGGGCCGAGGTTCCGGAGGGCTACTACACCCTCCCTCTGGGGAAGGCCAGGGTCTTAAGGGAAGGGAAGGCCGCCACCCTCATCGGCTACGGGGGGATGGTGGAGGTGATGCTGGAGGCGGCGGAGGTGGCAGGGCGGGAAGGGGTGGAGGTCACGGTGGTGGACCTGGAAACCCTGGTGCCGCTGGACGAGGAGACGGTCCTCGAGGCCGTGCGGGCCACGGGGCGGGCCATCGTGGTCTACGAGGCCATGCGCACCGGCGGCTTCGGGGCGGAGGTGGCGGCCAGGATCGCGGAAGGGGCCCTGGACTACCTCCAAGCCCCCGTCCTCCGGGTGGCGGGGTACGATGCCCCCTACCCCCCCTTTAGCGCCATCGAGCACCTCTACCGCCCGAACGCCCGGAGGGTCCTCGCCGCCCTGAGGAAGGCCCTGAGCTACTAGGCCCCCCGCCCAAGCGAAAGCTTGGGCGGGGGGTCCAAAAAAAGCCAGGCCCGGGCTTTGGCGGACCCAGCCCATCAGCGCTCCTCGCGGGCCAGCTCGGCTTCGAGGCGCTCAAGGAGGGCTTTAAGAAGGCTTAGGGCCTGGGGAAGCTCGCTGTAGACCCGCTCGGCCAAAGCCTCATCGTAGGTGTGGCTGGTTAGGTTGCGGAGTTCCAAAAGCCCAAGCCACGGACCCTCCTCCACCAAGCCCACCTCGTAGGCCAGCCGGAGGGCCATCCGGGGCGAGCGGGCCTCGAGGCCCTGGACCTCCAAGTAAGCCTTGAGGGCCTTCCAAGCCAGTTCAAAGCAGAACTCAAACCGCTGGATAGCGGAGTCGCGAACGAACTCGTCTTTAGGATGAGCCAAGGCCGCCTCCAAGCGGGCCACCGCCCGCCCCAAGGCCTCCGTCTCTTCCGTCAAGGTGGCCGGGGCCCACGCCTCGAGGGCGGGGGGCGGTAAAGTAAAGGGGATGGACCGCACGCGTTCCGAAGCGCTCTTCCAAGAGGCCCAAAGGCACATCCCGGGCGGGGTATCCAGCCCCGTGCGCGCCTTCCGCGCCGTGGGGGGCACCCCCCCTTACCTGGTCCGGGGGGAAGGGGCCTACGTGTACGACCTGGACGGGAACCGCTACCTGGACTACGTCCTGAGCTGGGGGCCCCTCATCCTGGGCCACGCCCACCCCGAGGTCCTGAGGCGGGTGCAAAAGACCATGGAAGGGGGCCTCACCTTCGGGGCCCCGCACCCCTTGGAGGTGGAGCTCGCCAAGAAGGTGAAGCAGGCCTACCCCTGGGTGGACCTGGTGCGCTTCGTGAGCTCGGGGACTGAGGCCACCATGAGCGCCTTGAGGCTCGCCCGGGGCTACACGGGGCGCGACCTTATCGTGAAGTTCCGGGGGAACTACCACGGCCACGCGGACGGCCTCCTGGTGGAGGCGGGAAGCGGGGCCCTCACCTTCGGGGTGCCCACGAGCGCCGGGGTCCCCGAGGCCTACGCCCGGCTCACCCTGGTCCTGGAGTACAACGACGCAGAAAGCCTCCGGGAAGTCCTAAGGACGCGCGGGGAGGAGATCGCGGCCATCATCTTTGAGCCCGTGGTGGGGAACGCCGGGGTCCTCGTCCCCACGGAGGCGTTCCTACAAGCGCTCCACGAGGCCAAGGAATACGGGGTCCTCCTCATCGCCGACGAGGTCATGACCGGCTTCCGCCTGGCCTTTGGCGGGGCCACGGAGCTCTTTGGCCTCAAGCCCGACCTGGTCACCCTGGGCAAGGTCCTGGGCGGGGGCCTCCCCGCCGCGGCCTACGCGGGAAGGCGGGAGGTCATGGAGAAGGTGGCCCCCCTAGGCCCCGTCTACCAGGCGGGGACCCTCTCCGGGAACCCCCTGGCCATGGCCTCGGGGCTCGCCACCCTGGAGCTCCTGGAGGCAAACCCGGGGCACTACGCCTACCTGGAGGATCTGGGAAAGCGGCTGGAGGAGGGCTTAAGCGCGGTCCTCACGGAGAAGGGCATCCCCCACACGGTGAACCGGGTGGGGTCCATGCTCACCGTGTTCTTCACCGAAGGCCCGGTGCGCACCTTCGCCGAGGCCAAAAGGACGGACACGGAGCTTTTCAAGCGCTTCTTCCACGGGCTTCTGGACCGGGGCGTCTACTGGCCCCCTTCCAACTTTGAGGCGGCCTTCCTCTCTGTGGCCCACACGGAAGAGGACCTGGACCAGACCCTGGAAGCCCTACGCCACGCCCTCTGATGCACCTCAAAGACCCCATCTGCGCCGTGGCCACGCCCCCGGGGAAGGGGGCCATCGGGGTGGTGCGCCTTTCGGGGAAGGGCGCTTTGGAGATCGGGGCCCGGGTCTTCCGGGGCAAAGACCCCAGGGGGATGAAGGGGGGGCGGTTCACCCTGGGCCACCTGGTGGACCCGAGGACCGGGGAAGCCATAGACCAAGCCCTCCTCCTCGTCTTCCGCGCCCCCCGGTCCTACACCGGGGAGGACCTCCTGGAGTTCCACCTCCACGGCTCCCCCGCGGTCCTCCGCCGGGCGGTGGAGGCCCTCCTCGCGGCGGGGGCCCGGATGGCGGGGCCGGGGGAGTTCACCTTGAGGGCCTACCTCAACGGGAAGATGGACCTGGCCCAGGCGGAAGCCGTCCTGGCCCTCATAGAGGCGGAAGGGGAGCTTGCCCGGCGGCAGGCCCTGCGGGGCCTCGAGGGGGCCCTCTCCCGGCGGATAGAGGCCCTACAGGGTAAGCTCCTGGACCTCCTGGCCCACGTCCAGGCCCTCCTGGACTACCCCGAGGAGGGGGTGGAGCCCCACGAGGCGGCAACGGTCATCCGGGAGGCCCTTGGGGAGGTGGAGGGCCTTCTCGCCCAGGCCCGGGCCTCGGCCCTGGCCCAAAGGGGGGCCCGCCTGGCCCTCATCGGGGCTCCGAACGCGGGGAAGAGCAGCCTCCTGAACGCCCTCCTCGGCTACGAACGGGCCCTCGTCTCCCCCATCCCCGGCACCACCCGGGACTACCTCGAGGCCCCCCTGGAGCTCTTCGGCATCCCCCTCGTGGCCGTGGACACCGCGGGGGTGCGGGAGACGGAAGACCCCATTGAGCGGGCCGGGGTGGAAAGGGCCCTGAGGATCGCGGAGGAGGCGGACCTGGTGCTGTACCTAGCGGACAGCAGCGCCCCCAGGCCTACCCCGCCCCCCCTTCCCCCGAGGACGATCTACGTGGCCACCAAGGCCGACCTCCCGCCCCTTTGGGAAGACCCCCGGTACCTCCGGGTTTCCAGCCTCACGGGGGAGGGGCTTCTGGCCCTAAAGGCGCGCATCCGCGAGGCCCTCCTGGGGGAGGGGGGGGAAGGCGGGGTCTTCCTCAGCGGCCGGCAGAAGGAGGCCCTCCTCCGGGCCAAGGAGCGGCTGGAGGAGGCCCTCACCCTCCCCGAGGACCTCATGGGCCTGGCCCTGGAGGAGGCGGTGCGGGCCCTGAACGCCCTTCTCGGGCGGGACGTGACGGAAGAGGTGGTGGACCGGGTCTTCCGCAACTTCTGCGTGGGCAAGTGAGGGCCCGGCTATAGTAAGGGTATGCCCGCCCTCTACCTGCGGGAAGAGCTTTACCGCCTGGCCCAGGCCAAGGCAGAGGCAGAGGGGCGCACCCTGGAAGAGCTTTTGGAAGAGGCCCTAAGGGAGAAGCTCCTAAAGGAGCGTACCAGGAAACCCCTTCCCACCTACCGGGGAACGGAACCCTTTGACCTCACTCCTGAGGTCATCAAGGTTCTTTGGAAGAGGTCTAGTGTTTAAAATGCCGCACCCCGGTGAAGACCATGGCGATCCCGAGCTCGTCCGCGGCCCGGATGGAGTCCTCGTCCCGCACGCTGCCCCCAGGCTGGATGATGGCGGAAACCCCGTACTGGCCCGCCAGGCGCACCACGTCGTCAAAGGGGAAGAAGGCATCGGAGGCGAGCACCGCGCCCTTCGCCCCTTCCCCGGCGGCCTCGAGGGCGTGCCGGGCCGCCTGGAGGCGGTTCGTCTGCCCCACCCCGATCCCCAGGGTCACCCCCCCCTTGGCCACCACGATGGCGTTGGAGCGCACGTGCTTCACCACCTTCCAGGCGAAAAGGAGGTCCTGCCACTCCGCCTCGGAAGGGGCCTTGGCTGTAACCACCTTGGGGGCCATGGGGTCTTCCGTGTCCGCGTCCTGGAGGAGCACCCCGCCCCGGAGGCGGCGGAGGTCCAGGTAGGGCCCTTGGGCCAAGGACGGGACCTTAAGGAGGCGGAGGTTCTTTTTCTTAGAAAAGACGGCCAGGGCCTCTTCCGAAAAGCCAGGGGCGAGGACCACCTCCAAAAAGACCTCCCCCATGGCCCTCGCCGTGGCCCCGTCCACCTCCCGGTTGAAGGCCACAATCCCGCCGAAGATGGACACGGGGTCCGCGGCGTAGGCCCTTTGGTAGGCCTCGAGGGGGCCTTCCCCCAGGGCCACCCCGCAGGGGTTCTGGTGCTTCACCGCCACGCAGGCCGGGGCCTCAAACTCCGAGACCAGGTTCCAGGCGGCCTCCGCGTCCAGGTAGTTGTTGAAGCTCATGGCCTTGCCCTGAAGGACCTGGGCCTGGAGAAGGGGCCCCTCCTCCCCCTCCACCCGGTAAAGGGCCGCCTCCTGGTGGGGGTTTTCCCCGTAGCGCAGGGGGGAAACCCTTTTCAGAACGAAAAACTTCTCCTCAGGGAACTTCTCCCCGGCAAGCCATTCCGCAATGGCCGCGTCGTAGGCCGCGGTGTGGGCGAAGGCCTTGCGGGCGAGCGCGCGCCGGAACTCCGGGGTGGGGCCCTCCCTTAGGGCCTCTAGCACCGCGGGGTAGTCCTCGGGGTCGCAGACGGGGAGGACCGCCCGGTGGTTCTTGGCCGCGGCCCGGAGCATGGCCGGGCCCCCGATGTCGATCTGCTCCAGGGCCTCCTCAAAGGAAGCCCCCCGGGCCACGGTCTCCCGGAAGGGGTAGAGGTTCACCGCAAGGAGGGCGATGCGCTCAAAGCCAAGGGCCTTCAGCTCCTCCTCCTGGTCGGGCCGGGCGAGAAGCCCCGCGTGCACCTTGGGGTGGAGGGTCTTGACCCGGCCCTCCAGGACCTCGGGGAAGCCGGTGAAGTCGGAGATGTAGGTGACGGGAAGGCCGGCTTCCTTAAGGGCCCGGTAAGTCCCCCCCGTGGCGAGAAGGCCAAAGCCGAGCTCCAAAAGCCCCCGGGCGAAGTCCACCAGGCCCCGCTTGTCCGAAACGGAAAGGAGCGCCTTCATAAGGGGATTTTACCGGCCGAACTTGGCCTTTAGGGCCCTTAGGGTGGCCGGGGGGACCAGCTTGGACACGTCCCCCCCATAGCGGGCGATCTCCTTCACCATGGTGCTGGACACGAAGGAGTAGCGGGTGGCGGAGAGGATGAAGAGGGTTTCCAAGCCCGGCAGGAGTTGCCGGTTCAGGTGGGCCATCTGGAGCTCGTACTCGTAGTCGGAAACCGCCCTCAGCCCCTTCACGATGGCCTGGGCCCCCACCCGCTTCACGAAGTCCACCAACAGGCCGCTAAAGGTGTGGGCCTCCACGTTGGGGAGGTGTTGGGTGGCCTCCCGGACGATGGCGAGGCGCTCTTCCGCGCTGAAGAGGTACTGGCCCCGCTTGTTGGGGTTTTCCAGGATGGCCACCGTAACCTTTTGGAAAAGGCGGCTCGCCCGCTGGATCACGTCCAGGTGGCCGTTGGTGAGGGGGTCAAAGCTTCCCGGATAGACCACGTGCATCTAGACCTCCACCAGGGTAAGGGCGTTCTCCCCGTAGACCCGGCGCTCCCCCAAGGGGAGGTGCAGGCCCTTGGGGTGCTGGAGGATGTAAAGCCCCCCCGGCTCCACCAGGCCGCTTTCCAGGAGGAGGGCGAAGGCCTGGGCCAGGTCCATGGGGTAGGGCGGGGCCATGAAGGCCACGGTGTACCGCTCCCCCCGGGCTTTGGCCTCGGGGAGGAAGACCTCCACGGGCAGGGGAACGAGGCGCACGGGAAGGCCGGTGCGGCGGATGTTCTCCTTTAAGAGGCGGATGGCCTCGGGGTCCTTCTCCACCAGGGTGGCCTGGAAGCCCTCGCTGGCCGCCTCGAGGCCCACCGCCCCGCTCCCCGCGTAGAGGTCCAGGAAGGCCCCCCGCCTGGGGTAGCGGAGGCGCAGGTAGTCAAAGAGGGCCTTTCTGAGCCTCACGGGCGAAGGCCGGGCAGAAGGGGGCACCAGGAGGGGCACGCCCTTGGCCTTCCCACCTAGAATCCGCACCACGCCCCCTAGCTTATCCCGAAAGGAGGAGTTCGCAAAGCCGCACCACCCCCTGATCCAGCTCGTCCAGGGTGATGAGGAGGTCCAGGTGGGCCAGGGTGGAGGCCCGGGTCTCGGGGCGGGCCCCTTCCAGCCGTTGCAGGTGGGCCCGGCGCAGGCGGTCCAGGAAAAGGGCCATCTCCTCCCGCCCCCGCGCCACCTCCTCCGCCAAGGCCTTCTCCCCCGTGGCCAGGGCGGCGGCCATGCGCTCCAGCCGCCCCAGGACCCGGCTTGCCGCCTCCAAAAGCTCCTCCTTCCCCTCGGGGCTGAAGGTGAGGCCCTGGGCCCAGAGCTTTTCCACCTGCCGCACCACCCGGCGCACCAAATCCCCCAGGTGCTCCAGCTCGCTGGCCATCACCAAAAACCGCACCGCCCGCTCCTCCCCTGTGCGGGCGGAAAGCTCCGCGGTGTAGAGGACCACCTCCCGGGTCAAGCGGTCCACCTTGGCCTCGAGCTCCTCCAGGCTCCCCTCCCCTCCCTCCTCCTGGGCCAGGATGCGCACCGCCAAAAGGAGCATGCCCCGCACCGCATCGGCGATGCGGGCGATCTCCCGCTGGGCCAGGGCGTAGGCCAGGGTGGGGGTTTCCAGGGCCTCCCGGGAGAGGTACTTGGGGGCCACCTGGGGCCTGGGAAAAAGCCCTTCCGCCAGGGCCTCATACCGCCGCCCAAGGGGCAGGAAAAGGAGGGCGTAGAGGAGATGGCTAAACCCGTGGAAGGCCACCGCCCCATAGGGCCAGAGGAAGAGGAGGGGGACGAGGCCAAGGGAAAGGACCAGGCGGTGGAGGAGGAGGACCGTCCCCAGGCGGTAGGCCTCCTTCCGGCCCCCTAGGCCCGCCAGGAAAAGGGCCCCCGTGGCCCCCACCCCACCCCCCAGGGTGAGGGCCAAAACCCCCTCCGGGGCTAAGGCCGCCCCCAGGGCCAGGGCCAAGGCGGCCACCGCGTTGGCGGAGCCCAAGAGGAAGGCCAAGAGGAAGCCCGAAAGGTAGTACCCCCAAAGGGGCAAAGGGAAGGCCTTGAGGACCTCCCCCGCCTCCCCCACCGCCTGGGCCATGTGGGAAAAGCCCAGGAAAAGGAGCCCAAGCCCCAGGAGGAAAAGGCCAAAGCGCCTCAAAGGGGGGACGAGGAAGGGAAAAAGCCCGAGAAGGAGGAACACCCCCCCAAGCCCTCCAGGCAGGAGCAGAAGCCCCACCCAAAAGGCCGCCCCCGCGGTGGCCCCCAAGGCGAGAAGGGCCGCCCCCCCAAGGCCCACCACCCCCCCTTCCAGAAGCCCCAGGGCCAGGAGGCCCACCCCGGTGCCGCTTCCCGAAAGGGCCCCTAAAAGGACCCCCGCCCCGAGGGCCCGCCCCCCCAGGGCCTGGGCCAGGAGGTGGCGGCGCCCCTTCAGCCCCGCAAGCCCCTCGGCGAGGAGGTGGAACCCCAAAAGGAGAAGGGCAAGGCCGGGGAAAAAGCCCATGGGGGGCAGTATACCCAACAAAAAACCGGCCCGGAGGCCGGCTTTGGTCGGGGAGACTGGATTTGAACCAGCGACCCCCTCGTCCCGAACGAGGTGCGCTACCGGGCTGCGCTACTCCCCGTAGCGTCCACCAGTATAGGGAGAAGGGGCGGGTTTGTCTACAGGGTACTCTTCCCCACGCGTGTGGGGACTACATGTAGGGAAGGTCCAGATTTTGGCGAACCTGCGGTCCATCCCCACGCGTGTGGGGACTACCAACCGTTGCCGTAGACCTGAGCCTCGTAGACCGGTCCATCCCCACGCGTGTGGGGACTACGTGGGGGTCATAAGCGCTACTCAACGCCCCTACGGTCCATCCCCACGCGTGTGGGGACTACACGGAGGCTAGGCCCGGTAACCGGAACAATGCCGGTCCATCCCCACGCGTGTGGGGACTACATAATATCGTCCTGGACCAGGCGTACGATAGCCGGTCCATCCCCACGCGTGGGGGGACTACGGCTGGGGGGAGAGGAGGAGCTGCGCTACATCCGGTCCATCCCCACGCGTGTGGGGACTACACGATTCTGACGGAAGCCGAGCATTGGTTTGTCGGTCCATCCCCACGCGTGTGGGGACTACGCGGCCCGTCCCTCAATAGCGCCTAGAATCCCGGTCCATCCCCACGCGTGTGGGGACTACTGGGAAAAAACTACCGGGGAGAGGATTTCTCCCGGTCCATCCCCACGCGTGTGGGGACTACGTGGGGCTCACCACGGGGGTGGCCCTGGCCTACGGTCCATCCCCACGCGTGTGGGGACTACCCGATGGTATCGGGCTCGGGTTTCAGGATAAACGGTCCATCCCCACGCGTGTGGGGACTACCCCATGCGAGGCGGGTTTTCCAGTAACCGTACCGGTCCATCCCCACGCGTGTGGGGACTACGCCTTAGCCTTAGCCTCTGAAGCCGCCTTAACCGGTCCATCCCCACGCGTGTGGGGACTACCCCATGCGAGGCGGGTTTTCCAGTAACCGTACCGGTCCATCCCCACGCGTGTGGGGACTACGCCTTAGCCTTAGCCTCTGAAGCCGCCTTAACCGGTCCATCCCCACGCGTGTGGGGACTACAAGGGCCCTCTATCGGTAATATTCGCTAAAACCGGTCCATCCCCACGCGTGTGGGGACTACCCCGTACTCCTGGCGGAACGCCGCCCGAACCTCGGTCCATCCCCACGCGTGTGGGGACTACAGGTGGCCCGGAACCCGGCCCGGTTCCGGGTCCGGTCCATCCCCACGCGTGTGGGGACTACTTTCAACCTTTTCCCCCAGGGGGCGAGGAGCGCGGTCCATCCCCACGCGTGTGGGGACTACCTCTTCCAGCGCCTTCTAAACCGCACGGAGCGCGGTCCATCCCCACGCGTGTGGGGACTACGCTTGTCCTCCGGGCCCAGGACCCGGACGGGGCCGGTCCATCCCCACGCGTGTGGGGACTACTCGAGGTGGACATCGGGTTCGCGAACCCGGCCCGGTCCATCCCCACGCGTGTGGGGACTACGAGGCCGGTATCCCCTACGCCGAATGGGCGGCCGGTCCATCCCCACGCGTGTGGGGACTACCTCGCCAGGCTCTCCACGCTCCCGATGTCCACCGGTCCATCCCCACGCGTGTGGGGACTACCCGTAGGCCCGTTTGGCATGGCCGCGGCCGCTCGGTCCATCCCCACGCGTGTGGGGACTACTGGTGGGCTTTCGCCGGGGGCGGCGGGTAAACCGGTCCATCCCCACGCGTGTGGGGACTACGGCATGGGGGCGGGCTTGAAGCTGGGGTCACCCGGTCCATCCCCACGCGTGTGGGGACTACGAGGCCCGGGAGTACCGCTACTTCAGCCCCGCCGGTCCATCCCCACGCGTGTGGGGACTACGAGGGGATTCCCGCGGCCACCGTGGTCCGGGACGGTCCATCCCCACGCGTGTGGGGACTACGGCGGGGGGATGGCCGCCCAGTCCCGTTCCATCGGTCCATCCCCACGCGTGTGGGGACTACGTGGCCCTCATCCGCAAACACGCCTGGAAGAGCGGTCCATCCCCACGCGTGTGGGGACTACCTTGGCTAGGCCGCCGTTAGCGGATAGCAGCCCGGTCCATCCCCACGCGTGTGGGGACTACACTTGACCAGGACGGCAAGAGCCCGAACTTACCCCCTGCTATGTGTCTTAAGAGGAGTTAGTCCAGGTTTTTCTTGTCAAGATCCCCGCGCAACTTGGGTTGGGTCCGCTTTAGCTTTTCAGCTTTGCGGACGGCTTCCGCGTTGCGCACCGCCACCAACACTATACCATCAAAGTCCCTCAAGGCCCGGTCTTGATAACCGTGAAGCCTAAGGGAAAAGCCCTGCTCGTTGTTGGTGCGCCAGGCCATGGCGCACCGCCCATCACCGGCTTTCTCCACAACCTTGGCCCAAAGGAGGTCGCGCACGGTGGCGCTTACGCGGCCTACAAACACTCCTGTATCCAGCTCCAGAAGCCAGCGGGTGAGTTCACCCCTAAGACTCTTCGGTACCTTCTCCAGGATCATCACCACCATAGGCCACGCCCCCTTCCACCTCGCCTTCGGGGTCCCATAGGCCCCCGGGGCGGGTGGGATCTTCCTCTATGGGGTCTTCTTCCTCCGGCAAGCCAAGGCTAGAAAAGAGGTCCAGGAGGTCGTCCACCATGCGCTCCAGGAGTTTTCCTGCCTCTATCCGTTCCCTCAGGGCCCTCCGCACCCGCCGCTCCACCTCTAGATCGGACTCGGCCACGGTAAGAAAGGCAGCGGGGATGAGGTACTCCGTTTTGTAGAGGTCGGCAAGGTCGTAGACGAAGGAAAGGAGCTTACCAGTGTGGATGAAGCCCAAGGAAGGGCTAAACCCGGCGCTGACGATGGCCGCGTGGGCTAGGCCATAAAGGTAAGCGGCCCCCGCGGAAAGGGCCCGATTGACCGGGTCGGAGGCCGCCCAGTTGCGGCGGTCGTAGCTCCGGCCGTGCCAGGGCACCCCGGTTTCCTGGCTCCAGCGGGTGTAGGCGCTCCGGACCCGGACCCCCTCGAGGCCCCGCACCTGCTCCAGGCTCAGGTCCCGGGGGAGGGGATCGGAGAAGCGCTTGGCGTATAGGCGGTACACCACCTCCAAGTGCAGCCTGGGGTCGGCCCAGGCCCGGGCCTGGCGCTGGAGCCGAAGGGCGCTCCGGGTATCCCCGAGGCCTTGGGCGTAGAACCGAGCCAATCCCTCTCCCACCCAGCACACCGTGCACCCGTTCCCGGCAAGGGCCCGCACCGCCGCGTGGGTGATGCGGGTGCCCGGGCCCAGGAAGAGAACCCCCAAGGCCGCCACCGGCACCAGGGTGAGCCCCTCGCGGTCATAGACACCGATGCCCTGGGCCTCCTGTTCTATGAAGGCGTGCTCCACATAGAGGTAGGAAAGGCCATCCCGGAACTTGGGGAGCTCCTTCAGGTTGCGGGTGTTGGGCACCGGGGGCATGGTCTAGCGGGCCAAGGAAAGAAGGCCCAGGCCCAAGGCCTTGCCGGGACCAATCCCCCGGGCCAGGGTGGCTTTGGCCTTTTCCGGATCCTGCACCTCCAGGCGCCCCTCAAACAGCACCACCTGGACCTGGACCTGCCCTTCCTTCCGTCGTACCTCCCAGAAGGTGTCCTGGAGGATGCGCACCGCAGGGCCTTCTTCCCCCTCAAGAAGGCGGAAGCCCCCCTCCTGAAGGCGCCGTTCCAGCCAGCCCACCTTTTCCAGCCAGGTTTTCAGAGCTATCCGCTTACCCGTGGCCGCAAGCCGCTTGCTGGGGTTGGCCTTGAGGCGGAAGCGAAAGACCTGCCCGGGCTGGAAGGTTGGTTCAAAGGCCTTGGGAGGGAAGATCTCGGCGTAATCCTCTTCCAGAACGCTCCAGTCCGGCTCGGTGAGGGTTTGGACCAGGACCACGGGGAGCTCTGTGGTCCGGGAAGGCTCCTGGCGCCAAAGAAGCCTTTCCCGGCCTTCCTTAAGGGCCTCGGAAACCGCCCGGGAAAGGGTGCGGTGCATCTCGTAGGGGTTAGCGAGGTCCCGCCGGGCGGCCCGGGAGCGGGGGTTAAGCACCAGCTTGCTGATCCACATCCGCCACCTCCCAGGTAGGGGGTCCCTCCGGCACCTCTTCCTTGGGGAGGAGCCGCTCCTCCACGTAGCGGGCGGCAAAGCGGCGCTCGGAAAAGGGCCCCACCGGCTGGTCGTACACCAGGCGACCGGTTCGGGCCTCGAGGGCCAACAAAAACCCACCCTCGGGCTTTTTGGGGACCAGACAGGGGTAGGCCTTTAGAGCCTCCTCCAGCCCTTCTTGGCGAAGGCCATCGGGAAGATAAGGAGGGGGGCTTGGGACATACCCCTTCCGCCCCAGGTAGAGGGGAAAGTAGGGGTTTTTCAGCGCCTGGTGGAGTTCCTTAAGAAGATCCTCTTCCCCCTCCACCCCTACCAAAAAAGCCGCATCTGAAAGGTAATAGCGCCAGCTCTGAACATTTTTCATGCCCCCAAGGTCCGCCGTCAAAACCCCTTGGGCCGTCTGGTAGTCCACCTTCAGCACCCCCTTCCGGTCCACCCGCACCCCTAGCCGAAAAGCGGCCAGGTCGGAGATGTCCTCCTTCCGATCCCGGCCCAAAGCGGCGGCCAGGAGCCCCACCACCCCGCTTTTGGTGGGGTAGGGCCAGGTGTCCCGGTAATCAAAGCGGCTCCGCACGCCCCAAGACTGCATGGGGCCCCGGAGCTGGAGGAGAAGGGTGGGCATCCTAGCCTCCCAAAAAGGCTTCCAGGGCCTCTTCCGCTTTCTCCTTAAGCATGCCGAAGGAGTCCACCACCGGGAATCCATCCACTTTGGCCTCGGTGAGGTTCACCCCGGCCTTCCACTCGGGGCTAAGGGGCCCGTACACCCGGTCAAACTTGGCCCACTCCCTAAGGAGGGCCTCCACGGAAAGCTCCGAAAGGGCCCGGTCCTCCCTCGGGCGGATGGGCTTTTCAAAGGCGGTAGCCAGGTTCCGGGGCAGGCCCTCCCCGGTCCGGAAGGCCACAAAGAGGGGCGGGTTATGGGCGGCGAAGCTGTTTTGCTTGCCCGAAGGCAGGGTAAGGGCAAAGGCTTCCAGGAAGGCCAAGACCCCCTTCCGGACCAGTTCCCGATCGTTTTGCAGGTTTTGCAGAAGCTTTTCCAGATCCACCACTGCGTAGCGGTAAAGGGTGGCGGAGTAGAACTCCACGTCTCCCATCATCCCGGCCCCGGTGTCTTCCTTAGGGTTTAGGTCGTCCACGGCGGTGTAGAAATCAAACTCTCGGTCCACCTTGTGGGTGGAAAGAGCGTGGGCCACCTGGGCCGCGGCGTCCACCCCAAGCTCTGGCCGGTCGGCCAGCATGCGACCGAAAAGGGCCAGGTCCACAGCCCTACCGCCGTCAAAGATACCCTCCAAGGCCTTTTTCACCTCGGCGCTGACCTCGCTCTTCTTCTTCCCTTTAGCCTCGCCTGCGGCCAGGGCCTCTAGGTGGGCTCCGATGGCCTGCGCCAATCGGTCTAGTTCCATTTCTCCAAGGAAAAGAAGGTACTCCGTCTGGCCTTCCTTTACCCCAAGGCCCACGGCGTTAAGGGCGTTTTCCACCGCCAGCGCCGCCTTTTCCCGGGGGTGCCCCTGGGCCTCGAGGCGCCTCAAAAGCTCCGCCACCACCCGCTTGGTGCGGATGGCCCGTTCGACCTCGTCCAAGAGCCCATATTCTTTAAACGCCACCCGCACCGCCCGCTTCTGCGCCTGGCTGGAGATGCGGGCCCGGCGCACCCCGCCAAAGAGGGCGTCCTTGGGGCTTCCCGTGTCGTCCCGGTTCAGGTTGCTGGGGGCCACCGTCTGCAGGATGTGCACTTCAAAAAGCTTCATGCCTTCACCTCCTCCTTCTCCTCTTCCTTCACGCCGTAAAACTCCCTCGCCCAACGGGCCTGCACCCTCCGGTCCGGGCTAAACCAGGCCAATAGGTCTTCCAAAAGCCGCGCGAAGTCCAAACCCCCTTCTACCAGGACCACGCTTTGCCTTAGCCGGAAGGCGATCTGGTCCCGGTCCGCATCCAAAAGGGCCAGAAACCGATGCTCCACACTGGCGGAATCCCCTGCCTTTTCCCGTAGGGCCTGGGCCAGGGTACGCCCTTCCCGGTGCTCCCCGTCCTTGAGGGCGTAGAGGGCCGCCACCAGGTAGTAGGCCTCCCGGATCCATCCCTCCGCTTCCCCGGGTAGAAGGGGCTCCACCATCCCAATGGCCGGGGGATAGGTCCCGGGCTCAAAGGCCAGGCTCCGCCTCAGGGCGGCCCGGGCCGGGGTCCAGGTCTTGCGCCCTTTAAGGTCCTCAAGCCGCGCCAGAAAAACCCTTGCTCCTTCCTTCACCGCTTCACCTCCTCCTTTTCCGCCAGCAGGGAAAGCAACAAGGCTTCGCCCTTGGCCAAGGCTTTTAGGTGCCGGGCCCCGGTGCCCAGGGCGACGCGCGTGGCCGCCCAGGCCTCCAGGGCCGCCCGCCTAAGGGCCTCCTCCCAAAAGGCCCTATCCCCCTCCTTACCCAGGCGCTCCAGGAGAGCAGGGAAACTACCGTCCAGGGCATGCCAGTACAGGCGCTCCAAAGGCAGGGAGGCGGCAAAGGCCGATAGTTCCCCCGGCTCGCCACTTCCCAAAACTTCCCGGGCCATGAGGAAGGCCAGCCCCCTTAGACCCCGCCCCAACGCCTCCGCCCTTTCCAGGGCTGGACCCAGGTTCAGCTCGGCCTTGACGGAGAGGACCTTAGGGGGCAGGGGGTAGACCTCCCGGCGCATGTCCAGGATCTTGGCCTGATCGGAAACCTGGCCCAGGACGCGCAGGCCTCGGGTTGGAAGGGGGTCTAGCCCCTCTTCCTCCAGGTAGCCCAAAAGCTCGTCGGCGGCGTTCACGGTGGAAGGCGGAGCCCCCTCCACTTGGGGGAGCATAGCCCCAAAATCCCGCCAGAAGGCCTTTTCCACACTGAGCCGCAAGGGAAGGAGGTTGCCTTTGGCGTCCTTCCGGTAAGCCACCATGGGGTCACGGAAGGCCACATCCAGCGGCTCTACCCCAGGGCCATAGGCCATAAAGCGCACCCCGTCCCCCTCGTCCAGAAGCCGCACCCCCCGGCTGGGCCAGGTGTAGACCCGGGTTACTCCGGAAAGGGGCCACTTGGTCTTGTGGCCCTCGAGGTCCTCTAGGCGCAACGGAGGGACCTCCCAAAGGGGTGCGTCCTCCCCCTTTTGGTAAGGGACCAGGTTGAAAAGGAGGGTTTCAAATAGGTTTGTCCCCGTGGGCAAGAAGGCCGCCGCCCCGGCCAAGGGGGCTCCGTTGGCCGAGGGAACCCCATGGCGGCGCAGGAGTCCGCCGGGAGTGAAGGTCTGGTGGACTAGGAGGGCCCGGGCCGCCTGGGCGTAGCCCACCTGGGGAAGGTTCTCCTCCGTGGTGTGGTCAAAAAGGGTGGGGTTGTTGCCGCTGGCCAGCTCAGGTAGAAGCTTGCTCCAGGGAAGGGGATCCTTCTCGGGCAGGTCGGCCACCTGGAAGAAGGGGGCCTCCTCGTGGAAGAGGTAAAAGCGCGCCCGGTAGCGGTCCAGGTATTCCCGGATGGGCTCCAAGGGAAAGTGGCCCTCCTGCCACCAAGCCCCCACCTCCTCCACCCGGGAAGGCCCCCCAAGGGCCCGGTGCAAGACAGCCAAGAGGAGACGGTGCAGGGCAGCCTCTTCCAGGGGGGAGGGGGTTTCTATGCGAGCGATCTCCGGCGCCTTTAGAAGGGCTTCCTCGAGGCCCACCTCCTCCACCCGCCCCCCTCGGAGGACGGGGATCCAGGGCTCTTCCAGAAGGTTGAACTTGGCCACGGTGCGCTCCTCCTTGTTCAGAACGTTACCACCCCAACCCGACAACCCCTGTCGGATTCAACCCCGGAGGTAGACCACCCCCAGCTCCGGGTCCAGCTCCACCCGGAAGGTGCCCTTGCCTTCCCCGAAGGTCCGCCCCACCTCCAAGGGCCGAAGGCCCCGCAGAAGGCCCACCTTCTTCCAGGCGGAAGGGGGCTCTTCCCGGGAGAGGTCCCGGGGGATGGGAAAGCGGGAAAGCCGCACCGCCCGCCGGAAGAGGGCCTCCGCCTCTTCCCGGCCGATCTCGCCCCTAAGGCGTACAGGGTGCCGCCCTTCCCGGTCCAGGAAGAGCCCTTCCCCCACCCGGAAGAGAGGCACCACCGCCACGCTGGGGTCGCCCAGCCGGGTTAGGAGGCGCTGGGTTTCGGGTTTTTCCTCGTCGTCTTCCAATCCTAGTTCCGCCGCCATCCCCGCGCTGTCCCCCAAGGCCAGGAGCTTTTCCAGCTGGGAAAGGGAGAGGTTGCGGGCGGTTTCCTCCTCCTTCTTGCGGCGTTCTTCCAGACGACGGAACCCCTCCTCAGCCCGTTTCCTAAGGGGTTCGGGGAAGCCCTCAGGGCCTGCCTCGTACACGGCCTCCAGAAGGGCCTCGAGGTCCTCAGGGATGCGCAAGGTGGCGCGGCCCTCCAGGGCCTTCCCGGTGGCGAGGAGGATGAAGTCTTCGTACACCCGGCTCCAGTAAAGGGGTTCCCCAAAGGAAAGCCCCTCCGGCACCCCCAAAAGGAGCCGGGGGTGGGCGTGGGCTTCTGGGCGTCCGCGCTCATGGCGGTGGAGCCTCCCTGCCCGCTGGAAGACGAGGTCCACCGGGGCCAGGTCGGTGTAGAGCAGGTCAAAGTCCAGGTCTAGGCTCTGCTCGGCCACCTGGGTGGCCACCAGGATGGCCCGCTCCGGCCTAGGACCCCCTTTGCCGAAAAGGGCCAGGGCCACGCTCTCCCTCAGGGCCCTTTCCTCCGCGGGGAAACGGGCATGGAGGAGAAGGACCAGAGTGCCGTCTTGGAGCTCCTTCCCTACCACCCAGTGGGCCTTCTCCGCTTTGGCCTCCAAGACCTCCTGCCAAGGGCCCTGCCCCCCGGAGCCCAAACGCTCCACCAACCCCTCCAGGGTGAGGGGCCGGCCCTGGCCTAGGGCCTGGTAGAGCCTTTGGGCCCGGTCCACGGTGTTCACCACCGCCCCCAAGGCCCCCGGCAGGGAGGCCAAAAGGCGGGCCGCCAGGGCCTCTTCCTCCACGGGAACCCGCTCCAGGGCCACTTCCACCCTCCGGGCGGGGGGAAGGGCCTCCACCCTCAGCCCCCCAGCTCCCAGAAGGGCCACCCGGGGGTAAGAACCGAGGGCCGCCACCTCCTTTGCCCCCCAGGCGGAAAGGAGGGCCTTCCTACGGGAGGGGGGCAGGGTGGCGGTCATGACGATGGCGCTGGAGCCCAGGGCCCGAAGCCAGCGGAGGAGGGCTTCCAGAAGGCCTGAGGTGTAGACGTCATAAGCGTGGACTTCATCCAAAACCACCACCCGGTTCATGAGGCCCCAAAGCCGGATGAAGTGGTGCTTCACCCGCAGAACCCCCAAGAGGGCCTGGTCCAGGGTGCCCACCCCATGGGGGGAGAGCATGGCCCGCTTCCGGGCGGAGAACCAGGCGGAGGCCACCACCCCTTCCTCTTCCCCTTCGCCTACCCTTTCTGGATGGATCTTCTCCAGTAAATCCCCATACTCGGGGTTCAGGAGGGCAGATCCGTGCTGGAGCTGTAGCTCCACCGCTCCTGCCGAAGCCCTTTCCAAAAAGGCCCGCACCCGCGGAAAAAGCCCGTTGCCCGTGGCCTGGGTGGGCAGGGCCACGTAAAGGCCCCGGTGGTCTAGGGCCCGCTGTAAAAGGTGGTGGGCGTATAGGGCGGCCTCGGTCTTCCCCATGCCCATGGGGGCCTCCACCAGGAGGAGCACCGGCTCCTCCACCCCCTGAAGGAGGGCCGGGACCGCCTCCTGCAAGGGGTTGGGCCTGGGAATATAGGGAAAGAGCTCCTGGAAGCCCTTGGCCTCGGGGGGCCTGTAGGGGCGCCAGCCAAGCCTATCCAGCCCCTTTTGGGCCAGCTCCAACGCCTCCGGCCAGTAGGTGGGGGTTAAGGGATCTCGTCCATAGGGGAAAAGGGCCGGGTCGGAGGCCACCCAGTCCGCAAAGGAGGCCAGGGCCATCACCCTGAGGATGGCCTCTGGGCGGGCGTTTTCCACCTTGGGGTAGACCACCCCTAAAGTGCGGGCCACCTCGTCCAGAAGCCAGGCGCGTACCTCCCACCAGGGACCGGCCTCGAGGCGAAGGTGAAGCCTTCCCTGCTTTTTCTCCTCGGCGGTGGCGGGAAAACCGTGGTGGGCCCCCAAAGCCGTGGCCAGATCCCCAGCCACCACCTTGGAAAGCCCCCTTTCCCCCAAAAGCCTTCTTAGGAAAAGATCGGTAAAGACTCCGTGGGCTACCCAATGCGCTTTCAGGTCCTCGTCCCACTCAAGCCCTGCTCCCCGTACCCGCCTGGCGCCCTCTTCCCAGGCCAGCTGGAAGATGGGACTGGCCTTGCCCAGGTCGTGCAGGCCCACCAGGAAAGAGGCCCAGGATAGGGCCTCCTCCTCGGAAAGACCCCAATCCTGGGCGTATAGATAAAGGGTTCGTGAGGGCTCGCGGCGGAGGATCGCCCAGGCCACCGCCGCCGTGTCCAGCATGTGGGCCAGGAGGGGATGGTAAGGGGTTCCGCTTTTCGCCCAAAGGGCCAGGGCCGCTTCGGGAATGGTCCCGTTCACGCGCCCAGCTTACCTTAGACTGCCGACATTTCCTGTCGGGTTCCATACTGTTCCCACACCTTACGGGCCTCCTCCAGCCAAAGGGAGCGAAACTCCGGGGGAGACAGCACCTCCACCCGGGGGCCGAAGCTCTGGATCCAGGCCAACACCTCCCAAGGCACCCCGCCCTTAAAGGGCACTGCGGGAAGGCGGGCCAAAAGCCCCCCATCGGGAAGCTCGGCTTCCACCTCGAGCCCGGGGTAATCCCCTTCCAAAACCCGCCAGGCTGCCTCAGGGCTAAAGCGAAGCCGCACCTCCACCGCGCCTTCCCGTGCCCCCACCACCCCCCAGGCCTGGCGCAGATAGGCGCTTGGGTCAAAGTCCGGGGGGAACTCGTAGGTGTCTTCCAGAAGGCGGGTGTTGCGCATACGGGAGAGCTTAAACGTGAGAATGCTTTTGTGATAGGTTCTCTCGTACCCGATGGCGTATAGGCCCAGGTTGGTGCGGTTGGCCTCCAGGAAATACACCTGAAGCTCCTTGGGCCGCCAGTTTTTGGAGCCGCCCGAGCGGTATTCAAAGGCCAAGACCCGCCTTTCCAAAAGCGCCCGGGCCACCATCTCCAAGGTGCGGGAGTCTCCGGCTTTGGCCTCGAGGCCTTTCGTGCTTTGCAGGAGAAGTTCCCGTAAGGGGTTTGGAAGCATACGGGCTAGCTTTTCTAAGGCGCTCCCGTACTGCTTTGTCGGGGCTTGGTGGTAGAGAAGCCTTCCCGCAGCGAAGAGGGCCAACGCCTCTACAGGGTGAAGGGGAGGAGAGGAAGCCCGAAGGGCATACTGCCCCCGGCCCACCCGTTCCACGGCGTAGCCCTGCTCCCGGAGGGCCTCGAGGTCGCGCTCCACCGTGCGCTCCGTGACCCCATAGCGGCGGGCCAACTCCCCAACCCCATGAGGGCGGAGGGCTAAGCGATCCACCAGGTCCATCAGCCGGGCGGTTTTGTTTTTCCGCTCCATGTTCTTCTCCAAGATACCGCTAGGCTATGCTAAGCTATGGGGGATAGCCTCCTTCTTCTCTCCGCCCCTTCCTCGAGGCTATGGGCACCTTGAAAAGTTGTCCTGGATCCTAAAAAGACACATAGAGGGGGTCCAGGGGTGTTTTTTGCCGTCCTGGTCAAGTGTAGTCCCCACGCCCGTGGGGATGGACCGGCCTCCAGGTCCCGGATGTCCCAGCCGTGGATGTAGTCCCCACGCCCGTGGGGATGGACCGAGCCTCCAGAAAAGCCCTTGCCGCGTCCAAAGGTAGTCCCCACGCCCGTGGGGATGGACCGATGGCCATGTTTCCCTCCTAGATGGTGGAGTTGTAGTCCCCACGCCCGTGGGGATGGACCGGCGTCTTCGGCCTTGGCGCCCTCCTGGAGGCCGTAGTCCCCACGCCCGTGGGGATGGACCGGCGGCGTTTGAGGCGGAGCGGGAGCGCATCCTGTAGTCCCCACGCCCGTGGGGATGGACCGCCCAAACCATCGCCATCGGCCCGGACGGGGAGGTAGTCCCCACGCCCGTGGGGATGGACCGGCGGCGTTTGAGGCGGAGCGGGAGCGCATCCTGTAGTCCCCACGCCCGTGGGGATGGACCGCCCAAACCATCGCCATCGGCCCGGACGGGGAGGTAGTCCCCACGCCCGTGGGGATGGACCGGCGGCGTTTGAGGCGGAGCGGGAGCGCATCCTGTAGTCCCCACGCCCGTGGGGATGGACCGGAGGTGGTAGCGTGGGCGTTCGCGGGGACTTTGTAGTCCCCACGCCCGTGGGGATGGACCGCTGGACCCGCCCCTCTCCCAGGCGAGGAGGTTCGTAGTCCCCACGCCCGTGGGGATGGACCGAGATGGCGTCCTCATAACGGAGGCGGATGTGCGTAGTCCCCACGCCCGTGGGGATGGACCGGGCGGTGGCGGGGGTGGGGCTCCTGCCCCTAGTAGTCCCCACGCCCGTGGGGATGGACCGGCACG